>NZ_JAIQXU010000012.1 GCF_020166395.1 Deinococcus betulae
GAGCGTGTACGTGCTCTCGAAGGATGAAGGCGGGCGTCACAGCGCGTTCTTCGGCGGGTACCGTCCCCAGTTCTACTTCCGCACGACGGACGTGACGGGTGTGGTGGAACTGCCTGAAGGCGTGGAAATGGTGATGCCGGGCGACAACATCACGTTCATCGTGGAACTGATCAAGCCCATCGCCATGGAAGAAGGCCTGCGCTTCGCCATCCGCGAAGGTGGCCGCACCGTCGGCGCTGGCGTCGTTGCTAAGGTTCTGGAGTAATAGACATGGTTGCCCCGAAAATCCGCATTAAACTGCGTGGCTTCGACCACAAGGCGCTGGACCAGTCCGCCAGCAAGATCGTGGACACCGTGCGCCGCACCGGCGCCGATGTGAGCGGCCCTGTGCCCCTCCCCACCCGCATCCGCCGCTTCTGCGTGCTGCGTAGCCCCTTTGTCAACAAAGACAGCCGCGAGCACTTTGAAATCCGCACCCACAACCGTCTGGTGGACATCATGAACCCCACCAAGAAGACGATTGACAGCCTCATGACCCTCGACCTGCCCACTGGTGTGGACATCGAGATCAAGACGGTGGGAGGCCGCGCATGAAGGGCATCCTCGGCACCAAGATCGGCATGACCCAGATCTGGAAGGGCGACCGCGCCATTCCCGTGACGGTGGTGCTGGCGGGTCCCTGCCCTGTGGTGCAGCGCAAGACCTCGGTTGTGGACGGCTACGAAGCTGTGCAGATCGGTTACGCCCCCAAGCGCGAAAAGAGCGTCACCAAGCCCCAGGCCGGCCACTTCAAGAAGTACGGCGTGTCGCCTGTGCGCTTCCTGCGTGAATTCCGCGGCTTTGCCCCCGAAGGCGACACCGTGAGCGTGGAGATTTTCGCTGAAGGCGAGAAGATCGACGCCACCGGCACCAGCAAGGGCAAGGGCTTCCAGGGCGTCATGAAGCGCTGGAACTTCAAGGGTGGTCCCGCGAGCCACGGGTCCAAGAAGTGGCACCGCCGCCCCGGTTCGATCGGCCAGCGCAAGACGCCCGGCCGCGTGTACAAGGGCAAGCGCATGGCTGGCCACATGGGCATGGAGCGCATCACCGTGCAGAACCTCGAAGTGGTCGAGATTCGCGCCGAAGAGAACATCATCCTGGTCAAGGGTGCAATTCCCGGCGCCAACGGTGGCCTCGTCGTGCTGCGTCAGGCTGCCAAGGGAGGCAAGTAAGACATGGCGCAGATCAACGTCATCGGCCAGAACGGGGGGCGCACCATTGACCTCGAACTGCCGGAAGTGAATAAGGGCGTGCTGCACGACGTGGTGACCTGGCAACTCGCCAGCCGCCGCCGCGGCACCGCCAGCACCAAGACCCGCGCGCAGGTCAGCGCCACGGGCAAGAAGATGTTCTCCCAGAAGGGCACGGGCAACGCCCGTCACGGCGACCGCAGCGTCCCCACCTTCGTGGGCGGCGGCGTGGCCTTCGGGCCCAAGCCCCGCAGCTACAGCTACACCCTGCCCCGCAAGGTGCGTCAGCTGGGCCTGGCGATGGCCCTGGCCGCGCGCCAGGAAGACGGCAAGCTGACCGCTGTGGACGGCTTTGGCCTTGACGGCAAGACCAAGGGCTTTGTGAGCTGGGCCAAGGACAACGGCATGGACGGCAGCGAGCGCGTGCTGATCGTGACCGACGACGCGCAGGCCCGTCAGGCCGCGCGCAACGTCGCCTGGGCCACCGTGCTGCCCGTGGCCGGCCTGAACGCCTACGACATCCTGCGTCACGACCGCCTGGTCATTGACGCCGTGGTGCTGGAGCCCGCGCAGGAAGAAGGGGAAGAGGCATGAGCCACTACGACATCATTCAGGCGCCGGTGGTCAGCGAGAAGGCTTACGCCGGCATGGAGCGCGGCGTCTACAGCTTCTGGGTCAGCCCCAAAGCCACCAAGACGGACATCAAGAGCGCCATTCAGAAGGCGTTCGGCGTTCAGGTCGTTGGCATCAGCACCATGAATGTGCCCGGCAAGCGTAAGCGCGTGGGCAAGTTCATCGGTCAGCGCGCCGACCGCAAGAAGGCCATCGTTCGCCTCGCCGAAGGCCAGACCATTGCCGCCCTTGAGGGCCAGGCCTAAGGAGAGCTGAAGACATGGCCGTCAAGAAATACCGTCCCTATACCCCCAGCCGTCGCCAGATGACGACTGCGGACTTCAGTGGACTGACCAAGAAGCGCCCCGAGAAGGCGCTGACCGAAGCCCTGCCCAAGAGCGGTGGCCGCAACAACCGTGGCCGCATCACCAGCCGCTTTATCGGCGGCGGGCACAAGCGCCTGTACCGCGTCATCGACTTCAAGCGCCGCGGCAAGGCGGGCGTGCCGGCCAAAGTGGCCGCCATCGAGTACGATCCCAACCGCAGCGCGCGCATCGCCCTGCTGCACTACGTGGACGGCGAGAAGCGCTACATCCTGGCCCCTGAAGGTCTGACCGTTGGCCAGATGGTCAACGCTGGCCCCGAGGCCGAGCCCAAGCTGGGCAACGCCCTGCCGCTGCGCTTCGTACCGGTGGGCGCCGTCGTGCACAGCGTGGAACTGGTCCCCGGCAAGGGTGCCCAGATCGCCCGCAGTGCTGGCACCAGCATTCAGGTGCAGGGCAAGGAAAGCGACTACGTGATCCTGCGCCTGCCCAGCGGCGAACTGCGCCGCATCCACAGCGAGTGCTACGCGACCATCGGCACGGTGGGTAACGCCGAGCACAAGAACATCAACCTGGGTAAGGCCGGGCGCAGCCGCTGGCTGGGCCGCAAGCCACACCAGCGCGGCAGCGCCATGAACCCCGTGGATCACCCCCACGGCGGTGGTGAAGGCCGTACCGGCGCCGGCCGCGTGCCGGTCAGCCCCTGGGGCCAGCCTGCCAAGGGCCTGAAGACCCGCAAGAAGCGCAAGAACAGCGACCGCTTCATCATCACCCGCCGCGGCGGGAAGTAAGGAGGGTAGAGCATGCCCCGCAGCCTCAAGAAAGGCCCGTTCGTGGATGACCACCTCCTGAAAAAGGTGGACGCTCAGAACGACAAGAAAGACAAGCGCGTCATCAAGACGTGGAGCCGCCGCAGCACCATCGTGCCTGAAATGATTGGTCACACCATCGCTGTCCACAACGGCAAGCAGCATGTGCCGGTGTTCGTCAACGAGCAGATGATCGGCCACAAGCTTGGCGAGTTCAGCCCCACCCGCAGCTACCGCGGCCACGGCGCGGACAAGAACGCCAAGGGGAGCAAGAAGAAATGACCGCCCCCGCCTCTGAATTCCGCAACAAGAAGCAGCGCAAGCAGCAAGTCAAGCTGCGCCGCCCCGGCTACGCCGTGGCCAAGTACGTGCGCATCAGCCCCCGCAAGGTGCGTCTGGTCGTGGACGTGATCCGCGGCAAGAGCGTTCGTGACGCCGAGGACCTGCTGCGCTTTATCCCCCGCGCCGCCAGCGAGCCGGTGGCCAAGGTGCTGAACAGCGCCAAGCACAACGCGCTGCACAACGACGAGATGCTGGAAGACCGTCTGGTCATCACGGCGGCCTACGTAGACGCCGGCCCGACCCTCAAGCGCCTGATTCCCCGGGCGCGCGGCAGCGCCAACATCATCAAGAAGCGCACCAGCCACATCACCATCATCGTGGGCGAGAAGGGAGCCAAATAATGGGCAACAAGATCAACCCCAACGGCTTCCGCCTGGGCATCACGCGTGGCTGGAACAGCCGCTGGTACGCTGGTAAGAAGCAGTACGCCGGCCTGCTGAAAGAAGACGAGAAGATCCGCAAGCTCGTCGGCAAAAAGCTCAGCGCCGCTGGCATTGCCCGCGTAGAGATTGAGCGCGCTGGCCAGCAGGTCAACGTGATCATCAGCGCGGCCAAGCCGGGCATCGTGATCGGCAAGGGCGGCGAGAGCATCAAGGAGCTGCGCCAGGACATCGAGCGCCTGGTGTCGGCCGGCACCGTTGCGGTGAACGTGGGCGAAATCCCCAACCCCAACATCAGCGCGCCCCTGGTCGCCCTGCGCATCGCCGAGCAGATCGAGCGCCGCTTTGCCTTCCGCCGCGCCATGAAGCAGGCCGCGCAGCGCGTGATGGAATCGGGCGCCCGTGGCGTCAAGATCATCCTGTCAGGCCGCCTGGGCGGAGCCGAGCAGGCCCGCACCGAGATGGTGCGCGAAGGCCGCGTGCCCCTGCACACCCTGCGCGCCGACATCGACTACGGCACTGCCCGCGCCGAGACCACCTACGGCAGCCTGGGCATCAAGGTCATGGTCTTTACCGGTGAAGTTATCGGTGGCCGCACCGAGACCTTCGCGCGTCCCCAGCGCCGCAACGACGAGCGCCGCCGCGAAGACGGTGACCGTCCCAACCGCCGCCGCCCCGCCGCGCGGCGCCGCCCCGGAGGTGAGTGATGCTTCTTCCCAAGCGCACCAAGTTCCGTAAACAGCACCGCGGCCGGATGACCGGTGACGCCAAGGGCGGCGACTACGTCGCGTTCGGCGACTTCGGCCTGATCGCCCTGGAACCTGCCTGGATCAAGAGCAACCAGATTGAGGCCTGCCGCATCGTCATGAGCCGTCACTTCCGCCGTGGGGGCAAGATCTACATCCGCATCTTCCCCGACAAGCCCGTGACGAAAAAGCCCGCCGAAACCCGAATGGGTAAGGGGAAAGGGGCCGTGGAGTACTGGGTGAGCGTCGTCAAGCCCGGCCGCGTGATGTTCGAAGTGTCCGGCGTGACCGAGGAGCAGGCCAAGGAAGCCTTCCGCCTGGCCGGTCACAAGCTGCCCATCCAGACCAAGATGGTCAAGCGCGAGGTTTACGATGAAGCCCAGTGAGATGCGTAACCTGGGAGCTGACGATTTCGCGCGTGAAATCGAGTCCCGCAAGAAAGAACTG
This sequence comes from Deinococcus betulae, assembly GCF_020166395.1. Classification (NCBI taxonomy): domain Bacteria; kingdom Thermotogati; phylum Deinococcota; class Deinococci; order Deinococcales; family Deinococcaceae; genus Deinococcus; species Deinococcus betulae. The sequence continues at coordinate 4,889 of NZ_JAIQXU010000012.1, forward strand.
ATGGAACTGCGCTTCCAGGCGGCCATGGGCACCCTGGCCCAGCCGCACCGCGTCCAGCAGCTTCGCCGTGAAGTCGCTCAGCTCAACACCATCCGCACCGAGCTGAGCCAGAAGCAGGGAGAGCAGGCATGAAAAAGACCTTTACCGGCGTCGTCGTCAGCGACAAAGCCGACAAGACGGTCAGCGTCAAGGTCGAGCGCAAGTTTGCTCACCCGCTGTACGGCAAGGTCGTGACCCGCAGCCACAAGTACGCGGCCCACGACGAGAACAACGAGTACAAGATTGGTGACCGCGTCGAGATCATCGCCGTGCGTCCCATCAGCAAGACCAAGACCTGGAAAGTCACCAAGCTGGTCGAGCGTCCCCGCGGCATTGAAACCACCGCCGTGGAGACTGAAGGCGGTGCCGCATGATCATGCCCCAGTCCCGCCTGGACGTGGCGGACAACAGCGGCGCACGTGAAATCATGTGCATCCGCGTGCTGAACAGCGGCATTGGCGGTAAGGGTCTGACCACCGGGGGCGGCGGCAACAAGCGCTACGCCCACGTGGGGGACATTATTGTCGCCAGCGTCAAGGACGCCGCGCCCCGCGGCACCGTCAAGGCGGGCGACGTGGTCAAGGCCGTGGTCGTGCGTACGTCACACGCCATCAAGCGTGCCGACGGCAGCACCATCCGCTTTGACAAGAACGCCGCCGTCATCATCAACAACCAGGGCGAGCCCCGCGGCACCCGCGTCTTCGGGCCAGTGGCCCGCGAGCTGCGTGACCGCCGCTTTATGAAGATTGTGTCCCTGGCCCCGGAGGTGCTGTAATGCCCCGTCCCAGCGCTGGTAGCCACCACAACGACAAGCTGCACGTCAAGAAGGGTGACACCGTCATCGTTCTGAGCGGCAAGCACAAAGGCCAGACCGGTAAGGTGCTGCTCGCCCTGCCGCGCGACCAGAAGGTCGTCGTGGAAGGCGTGAATCTCGTCACCAAGAACGTCAAGCCCAGCCCCGCTAGCCCCCAGGGCGGCCAGGAACAGCGCGAGCTGGCCCTGCACGCCAGCAAGGTCGCTATCGTCGACCCTGAAACTGGCAAGGCGACCCGCATCCGCAAGGCGATTGTGGACGGCAAGAAAGTCCGCGTGGCTGTGGCCAGCGGCAAGAACATCGACTGACTTTCAGGGGCACCCGCCTAATGGGTGCCCTGCGCGGCCTTTTTCCGCGCGAAGCGAGGCAACATGCAGACCCTCAAGACCAAATACAACGAACAGGTGCGCCCCAGCTTGGTGCAGCAGTTCGGTTACACCTCGGTGATGGCGGCGCCACGCATCGAGAAAATCGTGATTAACGAGGGCCTTGGCTCCAGCAAGGAAGACAGCAAGGCCATCGACAAGGCGGCCAAAGAGCTGGGCCTGATCACCCTGCAAAAGCCCATCGTGACCAAGGCGAAGAAGAGCATCAGCAACTTCAAGCTGCGTCAGGGCATGCCGGTCGGCATCAAGGTCACGCTGCGCGGCGAGCGCATGTACGTGTTCCTGGAAAAGCTGATCAACATCGGCCTGCCCCGTATCCGTGACTTCAAGGGCGTCAACCCCAACGCCTTTGACGGCCGTGGCAACTACAACCTGGGCATCAAAGAGCAGCTGATTTTCCCCGAAATCACCTACGACATGGTGGACAAGGTGCGCGGCATGGACATCACCATCGTGACCACCGCCAAGACCGACGAGGAAGCCCGCGCGCTGCTGCAGGCGATGGGCCTCCCGTTCCGGAAATAAGGAAGCGTTATGGCGAACACCTCGAAAGTTGTCAAAGCAGCGCGCGGCCATAAATTTGCCGTGCAGAACTATAACCGTTGCAGCCGCTGTGGCCGCGCGCGCGGTTACTACCGCTTCTTCGGCATGTGCCGCATCTGCATCCGCGAGATGGCGCACAAGGGCGAACTGCCCGGCGTGAAGAAGAGCAGCTGGTAAGCCCCAGCAATATAAAGCCCCCTCGCATTGGAGGGGGCTTTTGAGTTTCGGACCTGGCTTTCTATTTCAATAGGTCTTTGAAATCATCGATATAGGGCCGGGCGCTGTAATTGCCACGCTCGTAGTAGGCGGTGATGAGGCCCGCCTTGTCGGTTCTGAAAATATCCCAACCGCAGACCCGCTCCGCTTCAGAGAAGTAGCGGCCTGAATAGTCCTGGGTGGTGATTGTTCGGCCGGTCTGACCACAGTATTCGATAAAGTATTCAGTGTAGCCCAGCGTGTGCTCAATGCGCTCAGCGCGGAAACGTGAAGTGACGACTGCGATGTTTTGCCCCACCAACTGCACGAAGGGTTCGTTCTTCCAGGGATTGCCGAATACCTTTCGGAGCGGGCCGGGAGCACACGCCGTAAGGGCGCTGGCTAAAGCAGCAAAGCAGAGTAGAGAAGTCATTTTTTTCATAGGCCTAATCCTCCAGGGTGCCAGTTCAGCTGAACCACCCTAGGCGCCCGTACAGCCAAAGGCTCCAATTGCTTTTTAAGGGCCGCTGCATTACACTCTCCAATTGCCGTGTCTTGACTTCTGTCTTGGCCCGGCGCTGTGCCCCCCGGATACGAACTGGCCCCTTTGGCCTGTCATCGTCTGGTGGAGGAGAAGACCCAACAGGAGAAGGCGCTGCCCAGCAGCCCACATTCGACTTGGGGAGAAGCGTGCCCGTCCGCCAGCCTTGTCTGGGGCCGGGCCACCTGCCGGGAGCAGGCCTGTGTACAGGAACCAGCCCGGATCAACACAAGCCCTGGAGGCTCCATGTTGAGTGACCCTATCGCCGATATGCTCACGCGCATCCGCAACGCGACGCGCACCCACAAGGAGACCGTGGATGTCCCGGCCTCCAAGTTCAAGGAAGAGCTCGCCAAGCTGCTCGTGGCCGAAGGCTACGTGGCGTCTTACGAGCGCACCCTGCCCGAAGGTCAGAAGTTCGACGTGCTGCGCCTGACCCTGAAGTACGGTGCCAAGCGCGAGCAGGTCATCAAGCACATTGAGCGCATCAGCCGCCCAGGCCGCCGCGCCTACGTGAGCGCCGAGAACCTGCCCCGCATCCAGCGCGGCCTGGGCCTGGCCGTGGTGTCCACGAGCAAGGGGCTGCTGCCCGACCGCGAAGCCCGCAAGCAGGGCGTCGGCGGCGAAGTTATCTGCGTTCTCTGGTAATCCCAGCAGGCGCACCTCACCTGACCTCGCGCAAGCGAATTTAAGGCATAAGGAGGACAGCTATGTCCCGTATCGGAAGACAACCCATTGCCGTGCCCAGCGGCGTGACCCTGAGTGCCGAAGGCGGCCTCTTTAAGGTCAAAGGCCCCAAGGGCGAGCTGACCGTTCCCTACAACCAGGAACTGACCATCACGCGCGACGGCGACACCCTGCTCGTGGAGCGGCCCAGTGACCAGCAGCGTCACCGCGCCCTGCACGGCCTGACCCGCACCCTGGTGGCCAATGCCGTCAAGGGCGTCAGCGAGGGCTACACCATCAACCTGGAACTCAAGGGCGTGGGTTTCCGCGCCAAGCTGAGCGGCAAGGCGCTGGAGATGACCATCGGCTACAGCCACCCCGTCATCATTGAGCCTCCGGCCGGCGTGAGCTTCACCGTGCCCGAGCCCACCAAGATTGACGTGAGTGGCATTGACAAGCAGCTGGTCGGTCAGGTGGCCGCCAACGTGCGTAAAGTCCGTAAGCCTGACGCCTACCACGGCAAGGGCGTGCGCTTCGCAGGCGAGAAGATCAGCCTCAAGGCCGGTAAGGCTGGTGCCACCGGCGGCAAAGGGAAGAAATAATGGCGACCCAGACGACCACGCGCCGCAAGCTGCGCGCCCGCCGCAAGGTGCGGCAGGCCGCCGGCGAGCGCCTGCGCCTCAGCGTGTACCGCTCCAGCAAGCACATTTACGCCCAGATTATCGACGACAGCAAGGGCATCACCCTCGCTGCGGCTTCCTCGGCCGCTGTCAAGACGGGCACCAAGACCGACACCGCCGCCGCCGTGGGCAAGGCCCTGGCCGAAGCAGCCGCCGCCAAAGGCGTCAAGACGGTGGTTTTTGACCGTGGTCAGTTCCGCTACCACGGACGCGTGAAGGCGCTGGCAGACGCGGCGCGGGAGGGTGGCCTTGACTTTTAATCGTCGTAATGACCGGAACGCCGAGCGCGAGAGCAGCGAATTCGAAGAGAAGATGCTGTTTGTCAACCGCACCTCCAAGACCTACCAGGGGGGCCGCCGCTTCCGTTTCGCCGCGCTCGTCATCCTGGGCGACCGCAACGGCCGCGTGGGCATGGGGATTGGCAAGGCCAAGGAAGTGCCCGTGGCCATTGAAAAGGCCAAGAGCATCGCCCGCAAGAACATGATCAGCGTGCCCGTGGAAAACGGCACCATTCCCCACGACATCGTGGGCGAAAACAGCACCAGCCGCGTGCTGCTCAAGCCTGCCGGCCCCGGTACCGGCGTGATTGCGGGCACCGTACCCCGCAGCATCGCCGAACTGGCCGGCATCACCAACCTGCTGTCCAAGGAACTGGGCAGCCGCAACAAGGTGAACGTGGCCTACGCCGTGTTCGACGGCCTCAAGAACCTCCGCACCGCCAAGCAGGTTCGTGCCCTGCGCGGCGAGGTGCAGCCCACCGGAGGCGCCCAATGAAAGTTACCCTCAAGCGCAGCGTCATCGGTCGCCCTGGCTACCAGGTCAAGACCGTGCAGGCGCTGGGCCTCAAGAAGATCGGCGACAGCCGTGAACTGCATGACACGCCCGCCGTGCGCGGCATGGTGAACACCGTCAAGCACCTGCTGGAGGTGCAAGAATGAAACTTCACGAACTGACGCCCCACGCGGGCAGCCGCAAGAACCGTAAGCGCGTGGGCCGTGGCCCCGGCGGCACCGACAAGACGGCCGGCCGTGGTCACAAGGGCCAGAAGTCGCGCAGCGGCGCGGGCAAGGGCAGCTTTTTTGAGGGTGGCCGCAGCCGCCTGATCGCCCGCCTGCCCAAGAAGGGCTTTAACAATGTGGGCATCACCTTTGAAGTGGTGAACCTGGCCCAACTGGCCAACATTGAAGACGGCACCATTGACCGCAATGTGCTGGAACTCGCGGGCCTGGTGCGCCGCAAGAACCGCGCCGTCAAACTGCTGGGCGGCGGCGAAATCAGCCGCGCCGTGACCATCCATGTGGACGCGGCCAGCGAAGGTGCCATCAAGGCCGTGGAAGCGGCTGGCGGCAAGGTCATCCTGCCCGAAGCGAACGAAGCCGAGAAGGCAGAGTAAATGCTGCGCGCCTTCCGCGACGCATTCCGGATTCCGGAGCTTCGGCGGAAGATTGTCTTCACCCTGCTGCTCCTCGCCGTGTACCGGCTGGGGAGCAGCATTCCCACACCAGGGGTGAACGGGGCCGCGCTGAGTAACGCAGACTCAGCCGGCCTTTTTGGCCTGATCAGCATGATTTCGGGCGGCAATCTTTCGCAGTTCTCGATCTTCGCGCTGGGCGTGCTGCCGTACATCACGGCCAGCATCGTCATTCAGCTGATGACGACCACCATCCCGGCCCTGGAGAAACTCTCCAAGGAAGGGGAAGAAGGCCGCAAGAAAATCAACCAGTACACCCGCTACGCGGCGGTGGGGCTGGGCGCGGTGCAGGCGCTGTTTTTCGCGCTGTACATCAATGCCAACCCCAGCTTTATTGCTGTGGGCTGGACGCCAGGGCTGTTTACCATCATCGTGATGGTGCTGACCCAGGTGGCGGGCGTGGCCTTTACCATGTGGCTCGGCGAGCGCATGACCGAAGTCGGCGTGGGCAACGGCATCAGCCTGATTATCACCGCCGGGATTATCGCCATGTACCCCGGCGAGATTGCCAATACGGCGGCGCTGGTGCGCGCTGATCCGGACGGCAACTGGCTGCTGCGCCTGCTGGCCTTTGGCGCCGTGGTGCTGGTGACCATTGCGGGCATCGTGTACGTGTACCAGGCCGAGCGCCGGGTGCCCGTCACCTACGCCCGCGCCCGTGGCGGTGCAGCCGGTCAGGCGCGCGGCGCCGGTCAGGCCACCTGGTTGCCGATCAAGGTCAACCAGGCGGGCGTGATTCCGGTCATCTTTGCCAGCGCCATGCTGATTATCCCCAACCTGATTGCCAGCGCCACGGCGGAGCGTGCGCCTCAGGTCAATGCGTTTATCCAGACGTACCTGACTTTTGGACAGCCCGGCTATATCGCGCTGGAAGCCCTGCTGATTTTCGGCTTCACGTACCTGTACAACAGCGTGCAGTTTGACCCCAAACGCATTGCCGAACAGCTGCGCGAAGCAGGCGGGTTCATTCCGGGCGTTCGTCCGGGGACGCCTACCGCCGAATTTCTGGGCACCATCAGCAGCCGCCTGAGCCTGTGGGGCGCCATCTTCCTGGTGGTGCTGACGGTGCTGCCGCAGCTGGTGCAGAGTGCCACGAACATCACGACCTTCCAGTTCAGTGGCACGGGCCTGCTGATCATTGTGGGTGTGGCGCTCGAAACCCTGAAGCAGCTTGAAGCCCAGCTGACCGTGCGCCGCTACGACGGCTTTATTTCGAAAGGCCGCATTCGTGGCCGCATGAACCGCGACAACTGAAGGTGCTGCGTGCGGGCCGTCCCTCCCGGTGGGGGACGGTTTTTTTGGCCTCGTCACCCCTGTGGGAACAGGGGCCAGGCAGATGGGGAGTGGCCCAAACGTGCCCTTTAGACACTATGCTGGAACAGAATGGAGGACGCAGAAGTGACTCAATCCAAACACAACGTCGTTATCTTCCTGGGGCCGCCCGGCGCGGGCAAAGGCACGCAGGCGGAGCGGCTGGCGCAGGACAAGGGCCTGGTAAAAATCAGCACCGGGGACATTCTGCGCGACCATGTGGTGCGCGGCACCGATCTGGGCCAGCAGGTCAAGCCCATTCTGGACGCCGGTACCCTGGTGCCCGACGAGATTCTGATTGCCCTGATTCGGGACAAGCTCGCCGATATGGAGCATGTGCGCGTGATTTTTGACGGGTTCCCGCGAACCACGGCCCAGGCGCAGGCCCTGGACATGCTGCTGGAAGAATTGGGCGCGCCGGTCAGTGCGGTGCCCCTGCTGGAGGTGCCCGATGAGGTGCTGGTCGGCCGCATCGTGGAGCGGGGCCGGCAGGCAGCGGCGCGCGGCGAGGCAGTGCGCAGCGACGACACCGAGGAGGTCGCCCGCAGGCGCCAGCAGGTTTACCGCGAGCAGACCCAGCCGCTGATTGACTATTACTCTGGGCGCGGGCACCTGTACCGGGTGGACGGCGTGGGCGGCCTGGATGAGGTGTACGGCCGCATTCAGACGGGCATGAAGTAAAACCAACCCGGCAGGGACCGGCCGCTGTGGGCAGATGCCCAGGCGGCCGGTTTCATTTGCCCCTGACGGAGAAGCAGAGCCCTTAAAGTAAGAATGCGGTGGGAGAACCCTGCTAGTCTCTTGAGGAGACCTTATGTTTTCTCATTGTGGATGGCTCTTGCGCCGCGCTCTGTCCCTACGTCTGCTGCTCGGTCTGGCGCTGGTGCTGAGCCTCTCGGGGCCGGTGCAGGCCAAGCCGATGGTGCTTGTGTTTCACCAGGTAGGCGCTGGGGGCGGCGCGTCGCTGGGCATTGCTCCAGATGCGCTGCGGCGCCGTGTCGAAACGCTGCGGCGCCTGGGCTACCGCTTTGTGACCTCCAGTGAAGCGGCCCGCGCGCCCGCAGCTGAACGGGTGGCGGTCATCCAGTTTGACGACGGCTTCGAGAGTGTGTACCGCCTGGCCTTTCCGGTGCTGCGCGAGCTGGGGGTGCCCGGCACGACCTATATCATCTGGTCGCGGCTGGGCCAGGCAGGGAGCCTGACCCCTGCCCAGGTCAAGGAGCTGCGCGCGGCCGGCTGGGAGGTCGGCACCCACTCCCAGTCTCACGCGGCGCTGGCCGACCTTAGCCCGCGTGGCCTGCGGCGCGAGCTGGGGCCCGCTGGTGGGGAAGGGCCGGCCCGTGACCCCGCCGCCTCTCCTGAAGCTGGGGTGCGCTGCGTCGCCTATCCGCTTAACCGCCACGACGCGCGGGTGCGCCGTGAAGCCCAGCGGCAAGGGCTGACCTGCGGGGTGGCGGGTGGCCCAGCGCCCCTGACCCGCACCGACCCGATGGCGCTGCCGGCCCCAGCGATTACTCCCTGGGACGACACCCTGCTGCCCATGCGCGCCCGCTGGGGCGTGGACGCGCGCACGCCTTTGCTGGTGGCCGGGGTGCTGGGGCCGGCCCTGGACGGGCTGGGCCGCCCTCACCCGTCGGCGCTGCCCCCACGCACCTGGAATCTGGCCCACCACGAGCTGCTGGGCAACGGTCTGGTCAGTGCGGGCGTGCGGGCTGGCGGGGGTGGTCTGGAACGCGACACCCGCCTGGCCTGGCGAGAGGGCGCCTGGAGTGTCAATCTGGCTGCGCGCCGGGGGGTTGGGCCGGACGGGGGCAGCTACGCAGGCCTGGGCGCGGCCCTGAACCTGGGAGCGCTGAATCTGGCGCCGGTCACGCTGGCCGCCGGGCTGGATTCGGGCGGGCCGCTGCTGGGCGGGGCCGTGGCGCTGGGAGGCTACGGCGAGGTCTGGGGACGGGCCAGCCGCGTGCCGGACGGCTGGACCTGGGCCTGGGGGGCCACCCTGATTCCCGCCGACTACGTGCAGGTGTCGGGCGCACAGGACCGCGCGGGAGCGCAGCTGGGGCTGCGCGCGGCGCTGCCCTGGCAGAGCGGCGAGGGCCGGCCGCTGCGGCTGGGCGGCGGCTACCGCTGGGGCGAGGGCGCCGGTCCCTATGCCGAGCTGGAATACCGGGTGGGCAGTTACAGCGTGACAGCGGAGGTCAGCGGCGCCCGGCGCTTTGGGGTCAAATTCGTCGCGGTCTGGTAAGGGCAGACCTGCTACCGTCAGCAGAGGCGATGAATCAACCGGCCACAGCACAGACCGGGGAGACGGGGCGTGCGGCCCCGGCGCTCCCGCACGCGGCGGGCACCCTCTGGACCACCCTGGGCGGCATTCTGCTGGGGCATACGCTCTCCCTGTGGCAAGGGGCGCTGCTGCCGGACCTGGTCACGCCACTGGACTGGCTGCTGGGGGGCGCAACCCTGATGATCATGCTGGGGCTGGCGCTGCTGGGGGCACTGGGCCAGGCAGGGCGCCGAACGCTGGTGTCGCTCCTGATCGTGGTCAACGCCGTCTTTCTGCTGGGGCGGCTGAGCGTGGCCCTCTTTGTGGTGGCGACGCCCGAACGGGTGGTGCTGGACCTGGCCACGCTGATGGCCTGGACCCTGACGGTGCCCATGCTGGAGGCCAGCATGCGGACCAGTGCCGCTGCGCGCGCGGCCGGCGCTGGCATGCCACTGGCGCTGCTGGTGTTGGCGGTCACGTTTGCCCTGACCCCGCAGGGCGCGCGGGCCGGGCCGGTGGTGTGGTTTGGGCTGGCCCAGCTGTGCCTGGTGTGCGGCACGGTGTACCTGTCGGCGCGCGTGACGCTCCGGCTGCGCCGGGCGCTGCGGTCCACACAGGCCAGCAATCAGGAACTGGCGCGCCTGGCCCTGACAGACCCGCTGACGGGCCTGGGCAACCGCGCGGCGCTGGACGCTGCCCTAGAGGCCAGGGTCGAGACAGGCGTGCCGTTCGTGACCCTGTTTCTGGACCTCGACGGATTCAAAGCCGTTAACGACGCGCATGGCCACGCGGTCGGCGACCAGTTACTCGGGCTGGTGGCTGAGCGCCTGCGGCCCCTGGCAGCGGGCGGCGACCTGACGCGCGTCAGTGGGGACGAATTCGTGCTGCTGCTGCCCCTGTGGCCAGGCGCCGACTCGGTGGCCGAGGCCGCGCAGGCAGCCGCGCGCGTGGTGGCGGCGCTGGGCAGTCCCTTTGTCCTGCGCACGGAGCCGCTGCACCTGAGTGTCAGTGTGGGGGTCAGCCGCTTTCCCGAGGACGGGGCCGATGGCCGGGCGCTGCTACTGCGCGCTGACCAGGCCATGTATCGCGTCAAGCGCCGGGGCCGGGGGGGCCTGCATCTGGCGGGCGACACCGAGGAGCATCCGGGCCTGTTGCCGGGCGCCGCACCCGTGCTGGAGCGCCCGGTCCTGGAGCGTGACCTGCGGCTGGCCCTGGCGCGGGGTGAACTGCAGCTGGCCTTTCAGCCCATCTGTGACCTGCGCAGTGGCCGTCCCCTGGCGGCCGAGGCGCTGGCGCGCTGGGTGCATCCAGCGTCCGGGTCAATTGGGCCGGACATGTTTGTGCCGCTGGCCGAAGCCTGTGGGCTGTCCGGGCCTCTGGGAGACTGGGTCCTGCGCACCGCCCTGGCCGAAGCGGCGCGCTGGCCCGCAGCGGGGCTTGCGGGCCTGACCCTGTGCGTCAATGTGTCGCCAGGCCAGCTGACGCAACCGGGGTGGCCCGAGGCTGTAGGCCGCGCCCTGGCCGAGTCAGGCCTGACGCCGGGCCAGCTTCAGCTGGACCTCACAGGGGATCTGGCTGATTCCAGCCCCGCCCTAAGTGCGCAGGTCATGGCGCTGCGCAGCCTGGGCGTCCGGGTTGGTCTTGACGATTTTGGGGCTGGGCTGGCCGCGCTGGCCCACCTGGGCGAAGTGGCCCTGAGTGACCTCAAGATTGACCGGGCCTATGTACGGGGGTTAGAGGCGTCGGGCGGACGGCCCCCGCTCGGGCAAACGGTGCTGCAAGCGGTCGTGGCACTGGCCGCTGAGCATGGCCTGACCCTGACCGCCGAGGGCGTCGAGACCCCGGCGCAGCGCGCCGCTCTCCTGGCGCTGGGCTGCCAGCGCAGCCAGGGGTTTCTCTTCTCGCCGCCGGTGGATGCCACGCAGCTGGCGGCGACCCTCAGGCGCTTGCAGCAAACGGCGGCCGGGCCACCCTGAAGCCCAGGGAAGTGTATGGCGGGTCATTAACACAGAGGTGCCCTTTCAATCCAGTCGGCCCCTCTGAAGCGTGATCTCATGGAGAGCTGACTTCCCTTAGAGAAGCTGAAGGCGTGAAGACTCTGATTGGACTGAGCGCTGTTCTGGGCAGCGTGGCACTCGCGGCCGCCGCTTACACGCAGGTGGACATCACCATCAAGACCGAGATGTCAGATGGCCAGCTGGGCGCGTCGGCCACCGCGTCGCCTGTGCTGGGGGTGCGCAATCCCACCGTCAAAAATGGGGTGGCCTACGTCGGCATGACGCGCCAGATGGGGGAATACAGCGCAGTGCTGGGCACCAAACTGCCGGTGAACCTCCACCTGAATCTGACGCAGGGGAGTCTGAAAGGGCAACTGACCGGGGTGCCGCTGCGGGGCCTGACCATGACCACCCAGCAAACGGACGTCGCCCTGACCTTGCCCGCCGGCACCTACAGCGGCACCCTGAAGACCCAGCAGGGCGAGGTTCAACTTCGTGTTCCGGCCGGCACCGGCGTGCAGTTCACCCTGCAAAAATTCAGCATGGGCAGCCTCAGCATCAACAACAAGACCGTGGTGGACACGATGGAGGCCTCCGGCACCTACGCCACGCCCAACTTTGAGGCGGCCAAGAACAAGATTCGTCTGACGGTCACCAGCGATCAAACCGACCTCAGTGTCGTGAATCAGTAAAGCCACTGACGCTCAAAGGCGCCGGGTGAACCTAAGAGGTAGGCGCAACAGCGAAGGTGCCCCAGGCTCTTGAAAGACAAGCCAGCGGTCGTCCGAACTTGGACAATGGGTGCCTGACCAGTCCCCTCGCTGCCATCAGGTCTTGCCGATTCCTTGAGCTGCGTGATACCTTTACGTTTGGCTTGTATCAGGCCTGGAGGTTGCGTGGCGAGACGAAAGATGCCGGAACAGCGGGAAAAGCGTAAGAAAGAAGAGTCCGATACCGTGCGGGCTGAGGGCGTGGTGGAAGAGGCGCTGCCGAACACCACGTTCCGCGTGAAGCTGGATACGGGACACGACATTCTGGCTTACATTAGCGGCAAGATGAGGATTCACTACATCCGCATTCTGCCGGGCGACCGTGTGGTTCTGGAAATCAGTCCCTACGACACGACGCGTGGGCGCATCGTCTACCGCAAGTAAGCCCAGGGCCGAAGTACCCAACAGATTCCCTGCCCGCAGACGGCAGACCGGGGGTCGAGCGCTGCCAGCAGCTCCTCATGATGGAGGAGCGGCGCGGCGGCGCGAGGAGGACGCAATGAAAGTTCGCAGCAGTGTCAAAAAGATGTGCGACAACTGCAAAGTGATCCGCCGCCATGGGCGCGTGCTGGTCATTTGCTCTAACGTCAAGCACAAGCAGAGGCAGGGTTAATCATGGCGCGTATTGCTGGCGTTGACCTGCCGCGCGAAAAGCGCATTGAAATTGGCCTGACCTACATCTACGGCATCGGCCTGACCCGCAGCAAGGAAATTCTCGCCCGGACCGGTATTAACCCCGACACCCGCGTGAAGGCCCTGACTGAAGCCGAGCAGAGCACCCTGCGCGAAGCCGTCGAGAAGACCTACAAGGTCGAAGGCGACCTGCGCAGCGAAGTCGGCCAGAACATCAAGCGCTTGATGGACATTGGCGCTTACCGTGGCCTGCGTCACCGCCGCGGCCTGCCCGTGCGCGGCCAGCGCACCAAGACGAACGCCCGCACCCGTAAGGGCCCGCGCAAGACCGTCGCCGGCAAGAAAAAGGCCACGAGGAAGTAAGCCATGGCGAAGAGCACCAAAGGCAAGACCCCGCGCCGCGCCCGGCGCAACATCAGCGCTGGCCGCGCGTACGTGCACGCCAGCTACAACAACACCATCGTGACCATCACGGATCTGGACGGCAACTCTGTCGCCTGGTCCAGTGGCGGCACGATTGGGTACAAAGGCAGCAAGAAGGGTACGCCCTACGCTGCCCAGCTGGCCGCAGCCGACGCCGTGAAAAAGGCTCAGCAGACGTTCGGCATGAACATCGTGGACGTGATTGTGCGCGGCTCGGGTTCCGGCCGCGAGCAGGCCATCCGCGCCATTCAGGCCTCGGGCATTGAAGTGAAGTCCATCATGGACGACACCCCCGTGCCCCACAACGGCTGCCGCCCCAAGAAGAAGTTCCGCGCCTAAAGCGCCAAGCCGCTGCCCACCTGCCCCGCTTCCGCTGCCCCCTTACGGGCATAAGCCTCACCACAGGCGAGGAAGCGGGCTCCAGAGGGCCGCAGACCCGGTGGCCCGCCAAATAAGGCTGACACCGTAAGGAGAGTTTGAACATGGGTCGTTTCCGTGGTTCCATTACCAAGCAGAGCCGCCGCGAAGGCATCAACCTCGCGGAGACTGAAAAAGTCCAGAAGTACCTGGACAAGCGTCCCTACGCGCCCGGCCAGCACGGCCAGCGCCGTGGCCGCACCCGTCCCAGCGACTACTCGGTGCGCCTGCGTGAAAAGCAGAAGCTCGCCCGCCTCTACGGCATTGGCGAAAAGCAGTTCCGCAACCTCTTTGAGGAAGCCAGCAACGTCCCCGGCGTGACCGGCACCGTGTTCCTGCAGCTGCTGGAACGCCGCCTGGACAACGTCGTGTTCCGCATGGGCTTTGCCAGCACCCGCCGTCAGGCCCGCCAGTTCGTGGGCCACGGCCACATTTTTGTCAACGGCAAGAAAGTGGACATTGCCAGCTACCGCGTCAAGATTGGCGACGAGATCAGCGTCTCGGAAGTCAGCCGCAAAATCGGCTTTATTCAGGAAAACATGGAAGCGCAAAAGCGCCGCCGCGTGTCCCCCTGGGTGGAACTGGACGCCGAGAACTTCAAGGGCACCTTCTCCCGCCTGCCCGCGCGTGAAGACCTCGCCCTGCCCATCAACGAGAACTTCATCATCGAGTACTACTCGCGCTAAATCAGGAGGCCCCAGTGGATCAAAAGCGCCCTCAACTCAAGGCCCGCGTGGACGGCGACTACGGCGAATTCGTCCTGGAGCCGCTCACGCGCGGTTACGGCGTCACCATCGGGAACCCCATCCGGCGCATCCTGATGTCCTCGATCCCCGGTACGGCTGTCACCAGCGTGTACATCGAGGACGTCTTGCACGAGTTCTCCACCATTCCTGGCGTCAAGGAAGATGTCATTCAGATCATCCTGAACCTCAAGGAACTGGTCGTGAAGTTTCACGCCTCTGGTCCCAAAACCCTGACGCTGCGCGCGCAGGGTGAAGGGGCGGTGCGCGCCAGCGCCTTTGAAGTGCCCAGCGACGCCGAGATTGTCAACCCCGATCTCGTGATTGCCAACCTCGCCGAGGACGGCAAGCTGGTCATGGAAGTGCGCGTGGAAGAAGGCGAAGGCTACGTGCCCGCCGACAAACACGCCACCAAGGACCGCATCAACTCCATTCCGGTGGACGCGGTGTTCTCGCCGGTGCGCCGCGTGGCCTACCACGTGGAAAACACCCGCGTGGGCCAGCAGACCGACCTGGACCGCCTGATTCTGCGCGTCTGGACCGATGGCAGCACCGGGCCCCAGGACGCGGTGGACAAAGCGGTCGAGATTCTGCGTGACGAACTGACCGTGTTCGGCAACGTCGAAACCCTGCCGCCGGTTGTGCCCGAGTACCAGCAGCCGGTCTATACCCCTGCGCTCAGTGCGCCCAGCGTGTATGACCTGCCGCCGGCGACCAGCAGCGTGAACCTGAATCCCGGTGATTACCCCGCCGAGCTGGACACGCCCCGCGTGACCCTCGAAGGGCTGGGCCTGACCACCCGCGTGCTGCACTCTCTGAAGGAAGAAGGCATCGACAGCGTGGACGCCCTGTGCGCGCTGAGTGACCGCGACCTGAAGAAAGTGCCGGGCATTGGTGAGCGCAGCCTAGACGAAATCAAACAGCAACTTGCCCAGTTCGGCCTCGCTCTGCGCGATTAAGCCGCTGCTGGATCTTTAAGGAGATTTCCTATGCGTCACGGTAAAGCCGGTCGCAAGCTCAACCGCAACAGTAGTGCCCGCACCGCCCTGGCCCGTGCCCAGGCGACGGCGCTGCTGCGCGAGGGCCGCATTCAGACGACCCTGACTAAGGCCAAAGAGCTGCGCCCCTATGTTGAGAAACTCATCACCACTGCCAAGGGCGGCGACCTGCACGCCCGCCGTCTGGTGGCCCGCGACATCCAAGACAACGCCGTGGTGCGCAAAGTCATGGATGAAGTGGCCCCCAAGTACGCTGACCGTCCCGGTGGCTACACCCGCATCCTGCGCGTGGGCACCCGCCGCGGCGACGGCGTGACGATGGCCCTGATCGAACTCGTCTAAAGCCTGTTAAGGCGTGTGGCCCTGCCCTCGTGGCGGGGCCATATTTTTTTGATATGAGAGACTCTTTTGAATCCTCTGGCGTTGCTCTGGTGCGGCCTGGCAGAAGGGTGTCGTTTGAAGGGGAGAACTGCGCATCTCTCAAGTCTATGTGGGGTCGCGGTCTGTGACGGCCAGGCGCTCTGTTCGCCTCAGCGTGATGAAGGGTTGCCTCACTCGGCTTGAGGACCACTCTCAAAACTGACAGGCGCTCTGATGAGTCAGGATGACTTGCCCTCAGCTCGAAGTTGCGGAGAGACACCTGCGGCTCTGACCCGCTGTCAGCCCAGTGGCACGGCAGCCCAGGAAAAGTGGCGCGAGGGTGGGCTGAACTTCGTATGATGAGGCCATGCACGTGCCCCGGCTGCCGCGTGGCCCCTTTGACCCGGCAGAGCTGTCTCTCAGAGAGCGCCGACTGTTTACCCGCCTGATTTTGCCGGGCGGCGCCTTGGCTTTGGCCGTGCCCCTCTGGCTGCATGCCCAGACCCCTTACCTGTGTATCTACGATCAGCAGCTGCTGCCAGTCATGATGGTCGCGCTGCTCCTACTGGGTCTGCTGAGCTGGACGCGGCTGCCCCTGTTTTGGATAGAAATTGCAATGGTGGCGGTGCTGAACAGCTTTATCGTCTCGCGTCTGGGCTATATGCTGGCGGTGCCGACGCTGCATGACCGCGCCGCGCTGCTGTCCCCCACCTTGCCCTGGACCCTGGTGACGCTGCTGCTGAATGCCTGGGTGTTTCCGGGTTCATTGGCGGTGCGCCTGAACTTTGCCCTGCTGTGCAGCCTGGTGCTCTGCATGCTGGCTTGGTGGCCCGCCGAGGCCACTTCAGAGCAGCCGTATCTGATTAGCGCCCTGGTGCAACTGGTGCTGGCGGTGCTGGCCGTGCTGGCGGCGCAGGTGGTGGTCAACCGTCACACCTCGCTGGTCAGCCGCCTGACCCGGCAGGCCCTGCAAGAAGCGCACACCGACGCCCTGACTGGCCTGCCCAACCGCCGCGCGCTGCTGCACGCCCTGGACGGGCTGACCCGTCCGATGACGATGGTGGGGCCGCGGCTGGCGGCGGCGCTGGTGGATGTGGACCATTTCAAGCGCGTCAACGACGAACACGGCCACCCACGAGGCGACGAGGTGCTGCGCGCCCTGGCTGTGCATCTGCGTGCCCAGCAGCCGGCCGGCGGCGTGGTGGGGCGCTACGGCGGCGAGGAGTTTCTGTGTCTGCTGATGGTGCCCGACGAAGCGGCGGCCCTGGAATTCTGCGAGCGCCTGCGCAGCCGCATGACCCGTGAGCCGCTGGCCGGACTGCCCATCACGGTCAGCGTGGGCCTGGCGGTGGTAGGTGCGCCGGTGCATGTGCCGACGCTGCTGGACGCGGCCGACGAGGCGCTGTATCAGGCCAAGCATGCTGGGCGTAACCGCGTGCATCTGGCCGGGTCTGTGCAGAGCCGCGCGGCCGATCTGCCTTTTTTGACCAGCAGCTAAGGCAGATGCAGGTGGCAGGTCCACCACTGGGCGTCAAGCGAATGTGGAGGGTGGTGGCTCCGGATATGGCGTGAGTCAACTGCTGCTCTGGCGTTTTCGTCACGATCCAGATGGCACTTCAGCTTCAGGAGAAGGCCAGTCTAGTAGTCCCTAGCTGAGAGGCCTACTCCAGTTGCCAGAAGTCCAAAAGGGGCGCAGAGCTTGCTATCTGCGCCCCTTTTCTTCTCTTGGCCCTGCTATGGCCCTTCGGTATAGATGCGGCTGGGAAAGTAGTAGCGGTGCAGGGCCAGTTTGCCCAGGGCCACTGTGGGGACTGCCAGCAGCGCCCCGGCAAAGCCCAGCAGAGAGGCGCCGATCAGAATGGCCACCAGGACGGTGATGGGGTGTAGGTCGGTGGTCTTGCTAAGGATGTATGGGCTCAGGAAATTGCCCTCAATCTGGTTGGCGGCCACGAAGACCACAATCACAAAGACAATTTTGAGTAGGGCGCCGGGCATGGTCAGGGCCAGCAAGATGGCTGGTGTGGCCCCAATGACCGGCCCCAGGTACGGCACGATGTTAAACACGCCCGCCAGAAAGCCAATGGCCGCTGCGCTGGGAATGCCCACCAGCGTCAGACCCAGCCACACGAACACGCCGATAAACAGGGCAATCAGCAGCTGCCCGCGCACGTAGCCGCCCACTGCCGTGCCGGTCAGTTCACTGAATTCCAGGACGCGCGGCTGCCAGGGGCGCGGGAAGATGCCCAGCAGCGCGGCGTTAACGCGGCTGTAGTCCAGCATCAGGTAGATGCTCATCAGCAGAATCAGGAGCAGCTGGCCCACCACGCCGCCGATGGACAGCAGGCTGTTCAGGACCGTGCCTGTCGAGTTCAGCGCCCGCTGCAAGATAGGCACGATGTTCTGGCCGATATTCTGCACGTAGGCTTGGGAAGCGGTAATCAGCCGCTCACGGGCATCGTCCAGGCCCGGTACGCCCCGGTCGGTCAGCCAAGAGGTCAGGCGGTCCAGCGAGTCGCCCAGCGTCCCGATCTGTTCGGGCAGGCGCTGAATCAGCGTAATCAGCTGGGCCGAAATGGTCGCCAGCAGCACCCCGGCCAGACTGAGCAGAGCCACAAAGATAAGAATCACAAAAAAGACGCCCAGGCCCCGCTTGACCCGGCCTCTTTCCAGCCAGTTGAGCAGCGGATTGGCCAGGTAGGCGATTAAAAAGGCCACTGCGAAGTCCACCAGGATGCTGCGGACCTGACCTGCAAATCGGTAGAGCAGGTAGAGGGCCATCCCAAACACCACCAGCCGGACCCAGGGGTTGCGCCAGGCGTACTGAAAGGCGTTGAGAGGCGGCGAGGAGGTCAGGGGAGGGGGGCGCCGGGTCACAGTGTGTTCACTGTACGGCAGCTGAGGCCCTGAAGCCGGCTGAGTCTGAGGCCGCCAGCATTAGGGTGATCTTGATGAGTCACCTGCTTCATCGGCCGCGCTGATTTTCGTGCCTATGTCAGTCTTCCATTGCATTGGTAGGAGGACAGCGTCACCGGCTATTTCACGATAGGTGCTGTCTGGTCGCACAGACTCTCTCCGTCCCCAACGCCCCTGAGGATTGGCTCTGCTGCCTCCTGCGGTCACCCCTTCGTTTACCCCAGAGCCGTTGAGTACAGCGGTCCCCTCCACGGCTCTGATGCCCACTCTCAGAACCTGCGGGTCACGACCTGTCCGGTCTGTCCCATCGGGGCTGCTTTGGCGCCTGCCACACTTACCTGCACCGCCGCCGCATTTCCGGTGCGAATGGTCACGCCAGAGGCAAAGCCCTTGACCGTGCCGGCCGCCGGAATGCCCTCAAACACTACGCGCCCCTGCGCGTCGGTCACGCGGGTCCATGACGCGCCGGAAAAGGTCACGGTCACGGCGGCGGTGGGGGCCGGCTTGGACGACGCGCCAGCCTCTGCAGCAGGGGGAGCCGCCTGAGCGGTGGCCTGAGGTTTCGGGACGCTCAGATCAGTCAGCGTGCTGCGGCCGGCGTTGCCTGGGGCCAGGGTGGCCCGCAGGTTGCGGCTGCGGGTGAGCGTCACCGCCTCTTTGAGGGGGGCGCGGCCGGTGTACTCGACCCGGAGCTGCGCCCGCTCGCGCGCCTGCACCGGGAAGGAGCGCACAGGGGTGGGTCCCAGGTCGCGGTTGTCCAGGTAGACACGCGCTCCGCTGGGCACACTGCTGACCGTGAGGCGCACCAGAACGGAGGTTTGAACGGCGGGTTGAGGGGGCGCCGTGACGGTCACCGTGGGGGCCGGCCGCAAGGCCAGATAGGCGGTCACCCCGCCGGCCAGCAGCGCCGCCCCGGCCAGCCCGATCAGCGCCCAGCGCCTCACGGGGGACGGGCGGCGCTGGGCCAGCACGGGGGGCCGCTCCGGCCGGTTGATGGCCGGGGCCTGCCGGTCAAAGTCGGCCAGCAGTGGGGCAGCATCCAGAACCAGCTCGCGGGCGTAGCGTTGCAGGTAGGAGCGCACGAAGGGCCGCTCGGGCAGCAGGTGAAACTGGCCGTCTTCCAGAGCGCGCAGGTAATCGCCGCGAATCTTGGTGGCCAGCGCCAGCTCCTGCACGGTGCGGCCCTGGGCCTCTCTGGCCTGTTTCAGTGCGCTGCCAAACCCCATGCGCCTACCCTACACGCTGCGCGCAGGGCGTGTCTGTGCCCGATTCTGCGTCGGGCCGGTAAAGCACGACCCCCCGCCCTGTGGAGGCGGGGGCTCAGGCGTAGGGGTGAATCTTAGCCGTCGTAGGGGCGGCCCAGCGCCTTGGGCGCGCGGCTGCGGCCTGTAAAGATGAGGGCCAGAATCGTAATCAGGTAGGGCAGGGCGCTGACCAGCGTAGGGGGGAGCAGGTCGGTGCCGCCCAGCGCGATAGACAGCGCCTGCAAGAAGCCGAACAGGAGGGTGGCGGCCAACACGCCAAGCGGTTTCCACTGCCCGAAAATCAGGGCGGCCAGGGCGATGAAGCCCGCCCCCGCGCTGATGTTGCGCACATACGAATCTAGGTTGCCGATGCTAAGGAAGGCGCCGGCCGTGCCTGCCAGCATCCCCGAAAGAATGACGGCGCTGTAGCGCATGCGGGCCACGTTGACGCCCATGCTGGCGGCGGCGCCTGGCTGCTCACCCGTGGCGCGCAGGCGCAGGCCGTAAGGCGTGCGGTAGACGACGTACCATGTCAGCGCGACTGCCAGGAAGGCGAAGTACACAGGGGGCGAGAAACGCAGCTCGCCAAAGCCCCAGAGCGGCAGGGCGCTGGCAACTTTGGGACTCTCGTTGGACACGCCGTACAGCGCGGTGAGCAGCACGGCGGGCACGCCCGTCGCCAGCAGGTTAATGGCCGTGCCGCTGATGACCTGGTCGGCGCGGTAGCGGATGCTCAGGACGGCGTGAATCCAGGCAATCAGGCCGCCGGTCAGGAGGCCAGCCACCCAGCCCAGCCACGGCGCGGCGGCGCCCACACTGCCTTCTAACAACTGCGTGGTGACGGCCGCCGCCAGGGCGCCGAAGATAATCAGACCTTCCAGAGCGATGTTGACCACGCCGGCGCGCTCGCTGAACAGGCCGCCCAGGGCCGTCAGCAGCAGCGGGACCACGCTGCGGATAAAAGTGGCCAGAAAGGCCGTCGTCAGAAGCTGTGCGAACAGGCCGTCCATTACTTGCCCCCTTCACGCGTGTTGTCTTCGCTGGCCTGCCCTACGTTGGGCAGCGGGGTGCCGCGCTCTAAGTGAGCGGCCGAGGGAGAAAGGGCGGCGGCAGCGGGTGCCGTGCCCGTCTCGGCGGCGGCCACCAGGGCCGGCGGGGGTGGGTCGGTCACCCGGCGACTCAGGAAGCCGCCCGCCGCAATAAACAGCACGATCAGGGCCTTGAGGACAGTCACGATGTCGCTGTTGACCTTTTCCAGCTTGGTGGTGACATTCACGCCGCCGGTGTCGATGGTGCCGAACAGCACGCTGGCCGCGACCACGCCGGCCGGGGTGCTCTGGCCCATCAGCGCCACGGCAATGCCGTCAAAGCCCACGTTGACGGGCATGTTGCCGCGCAGACGGTACTGGTCCAGCGCCCCACCGTTGACGTAGTGGGTGCCCGCCAGACCGGCAAACATGCCGGCAATCGTCATGGCCAGGATGGTGTTGCGGGCCACGCTGATGCCGCCGTATTCGGCCGCTTTGGGCGACAGGCCCACCGCGCGCAGGGCGTAGCCCGCCGAGGTGCGCCACATCAGGGTGCCGAACAGGGCCACACACACCAGTGCGATCAGGAAGGCGCCGTTGAGCTGACTGCCCACGATGTTCACCGGAATGCCGATGCGCCAGGTCACGGCTCCCAGCAGCAGCGCGGCGCCGGCCGCAATCAGGCTGCGGTTCTTGTTGCGCCGCAAGGCCAGGCGCGCGCCCACAAAGGCGGCCAGCGCGACCAGCAGCCCAATGCTTAGGGCCACCGTGCCGTTCTGGCCCACATTCAGCACCTCCAGCAGAGGGCGCAGCTGGGCCTGCGACTGAATTAGTTCGCTTTCGGGATTGGAGCCCTCGGCCTTGAAGGGCAGCGAGTAGGTCTTGCCCAGGAACGGAAAGGAATCGTTGCCGATCATGAAGATGAAAATCGCTGAGGCGATGTAATTCAGCATGATGGTGTTGATGACTTCGCTGGAGCCGAAGCGCGCCTTGAGCAGGCCTGGAATGGCCCCCCACAGCGCCCCGCCGGCGGCGGCGGCCAGCACGCTCAGGGCCAGCAGGAAAAAGCCCAGCTCGGCCGGACCGTAGACGCCCACCAGCATGGCGGCGATGGCGCCCATCGTCAGCTGCCCCGGCGCGCCGATGTTAAAGAGGCCAGTGCGGAAGGCAAAGGCCACCGAGAGGCCCGTGAAGATGAGCGGGGTGGCCAGCTTCAAGCTGTCCAGCAGGGGATTGAGGGAGGTCACGGGTGCAAACAGCGAGGAGTACACGAAGTAGATCAGGTCGCTCTTGGCCAGCCAGCCGCCCCACAGGCTCAGGGGCGCGCCGCTGATGTTGACCGCCGGCTGCACCCCCAGCACCACCAGGGCGCCCACCACGATGGCCAGGCCAATGGCGGTCAGGGGCACCAGCAGGCTGCGCAGGCGGTTAAAGGCTTCCCACCACCAGCGCTGGGCGCTCAGGCCGGCGCCCGCCGCAATCAGGCCGGCCAGGGCCGGCAGAAACAGCCCCAGGTTCATGCCGCCGCTGGCGTAGAAGTTGCGCAGCTGCCGCTTGGCCCCGGCGCGCAGGGCGGTGTCGTTCAGGACGCGCGCGGTTTCGTTGTCCAGGGCGCCGCCCAGCGTGACCACCGCCGCCACGACAGTCACCACGCTGAGCAGCGCGGTGATCCAGAACCAGCGGGCGCGGCGCCACGCGCCGAACAGGGTGGCGGCCAGCAGGATCAGTGTGGCCCAGGCCAGGGGAAGGACGGTGCCGGTGGGGGGCAAAGGGGCCTGCTGGTTTCCCGTCAGGTTCAGGACCGAGCCGCTCAGATGAAGCAGGATGGCGTCGGCGTTAAAGCCCCGGCCCAGCGTGGCCAGTGGGGTCAGCAGCAGCCCCAGAATGGCGGCCGTGCAGGCGACCAGGGCAATGCGGGCCGCCACGCCGGACGGGTGAGAAGGAGAATCGTGCGTCACTTTCTTAGTGTACCGGGTGCCGGCACGCTTCCGGTCACGGCCAGCGGGGGCGTCTGGGGGAAAGAAGGGGCGCGGGCGTTTGCTATGCTGCGCGGTGCTATGGAACGAACTTTTGCCATGATTAAGCCCGACGGCGTGCGCCGTGGCCTGACCCCCGAGATCCTGAAGCGCCTTCAGCACAAGGGCTACCGCATCGTGGGCCTCAAGCAGATGACCATCGCCCGCGAAACCGCCGAGGCCCACTACGGCGAACACAAGGAGCGCCCCTTCTTCGGGGAACTGGTGGATTTCATCACGGGTGGCCCCGTGGTCGCCATCGCCCTGGAAGGCGAGAATGCCATCGCCGGCTGGCGCGCCATGATGGGTGCCACCAACCCCGCCAACGCCGCGCCCGGCACCATTCGCGCCGACTTTGCCACCACCACCGGCGAGAACGTGACCCACGGCAGCGACAGCAGTGACAGCGCCGCGCGCGAACTGGCCCTGTTCTTCAAAGACGGCGAACTGCTCGCCTAAGGCTCCCATTGTCTGCCGCCGCGCCGGGCCTGTGTGCCGGGCGCGGCGGTCTTGTGTCTGGCCGCCCCCATCAGGGGCAGGGGGATGGGCGGTTCTGGCGGCTGGCCAGATGCACTACTATGCAGGGCACAGACATTGAGGATTGGGCAGGGCGCGGAGCAGGACACCACTCGGAGCGTGATGGGCAGAGAAGAGCAACAGCCTCAGGCAGACGGTGCGCGGCCGGTGTGGCCTGGCGTGGGCGCGTGACGGCGGATTCACTGCCCCGGCGCCTGCACCGCAGCCGGCTTTTTGCCGTCACGACCGTCAGCCTGGCGTACATGGCCTACGCGCTGCTGACGGCGGTCATTGACCCGCCCGGCGCCTTTCCAGCGGCGTTCGACGTGCCCAAATACTGGGCGGCGCTGCTGGCGCTGGCCACCCTGGTGGGCGTGCTGCTGTTCACGGCTTACCTGCGGCGCATCTACATGGTGACTTCACTGGGTTACCTGCTGGTGGCGCTGGTCGAGATTCCGCGCGCCGTGGCCTGGGGCGAGATGCCCATGCACCTGACCCTGTGGCTGATGATGAACGTGCTGGTGTCGTACGTGGTGTTCGGCTCTCGCTACGGCACCTGGCTCAACGGCATGGCCATTACGGTCATGCTGGTCAGTGTGGTGGTCAACGGCCCGATTGCGGCGCCCAATCTGGTGGACTGGGTGACCGCCAGTATCGTCATGGCCTCCACGGGACTGATCGGCTTTGTGCTGGTTTCGTTTATCGAGAACAACCTGGTGCGTCACCGGGAAGACAACGAGCGGCTGCGCGCCGCGCGGATGGACGCCGTCACTGAGGTCCTGGGCCGGGGCGCCATCGAGGAAGAACTGGAGCGCGCCGCCCAGCACGCCGCGCAGGCCCGCACGCCCCTGAGTATCATCATGACCGATATAGACCACTTCAAGCGGGTCAATGACGATCATGGCCACGCCACAGGCGACGATGTGCTGCGCGCCACGGCCAAACGCCTGCGCCGCAGCGTCAGCGGGTCAGGCGGCTTGGTGGGCCGCTGGGGCGGCGAGGAATTTATTGTCCTGCTGCCGGGCGTGGCCAGAACCGACGCCATGAAGGTCGCCGAGCGGCTGCGCAGTGAGGTCAGCGCCGAGGCAGTGGCTGGGCTGCATATCACCGCCAGCTTTGGCGTGGCGGCCATGCGCGGAGCGCACGACTCGATAGACGAGCTGTTCAGCCGCGCCGACAGCGCCCTGTATCACGCCAAACGCGCGGGCCGGAACGTGGTGCGCTGATAAGCCAGGGGGCTTTACCTGCCTGGCCCACTTCTTTTATCGCCGCTGAAAGGCCGGCAGCAGCGCGGGCTCGTTCTGGGTGACGTAGCCGCGGGTCAGGACGCGCATTCCCTCCTTGGCCGGAAGAATGAGGGCGTCGGCCAGGCGAGAGGTCGCGGCTGGGCGCAGCGCCTCACCGCTGGGGGTCTGGACATGCACGGCGTCCTCACCGGCCAGCGCCTGCGCGGTAAACCGGGGCGCGCGAATCTCCAGCATCCAGCTCAAGGGGCGGGCGTCGCTGTCGTAAATCACCACCACCTGTTCCGCATCCAGCGGGGGCCGCTCGGTCCAGGTGGTGCGCCGCTGACCCGCCGGAATCCGTTCACGCTGGTCGGCCTGGGCGTCGTAAGCCCCGGTGGCGGTAAACAATGTGCGCGACACCAGGTCGCGGCCGCCGGCCGTGTCCGGGCGACAGGCGCTGAGGCTTAGCAGCGCGGCCAGGGCGCAGGTCAGGCGGGCAGAGGCGGGGCGCATGGCATTCAAGGTACAGCGGCGCCCTGAGGGCATCTGTCATGGCCTACCCTGGAGCCATGACCCTGGGGCTTAGGCGCGGCTTGGTGCAATTACGGCCCTCCTCACCGGCATACCCAACACTGTTTGCGGCCGAGCGGGAGCGGGTGGCGCAGGCCCTGGGCCCTCTGGCGCTGGAGACTAAGTATGTGGGCAGAACCAGTGTGCCGGGTATGGTCGCCAAGCCGGTGCTGGACCTCGCGGTGGCCGTTGCTAGGGCAGGCCAGATGCCGCAGTGCCGAGGCTCTCTGACCCGGTTGGGCTCCACCTTCCGGGGCGACCCAGCCGGCCAGGGGGAAGCCTTCTACGCCCTGGGGCCAGACGACGCGCGCACCCACTATCTGCACCTTCTGCCCATCACGCACCTGCACTGGCGGGCGTATCTGGTCTTCCGGAGCGCCCTGCGGGCCGATCCGGAGCTGCGGGGCGCCTACGCCGACCTCAAGCAGGCGCTGGCCAGGGCGCACCCAGAGGCGCGCACCGAGTACACCGCGCGCAAAGGGGAATTCATTGAAGGGGTGTTGCGGCAGGCGGAGACAACTGCGGCCCCCTGACGTGCCACCATGCCTGTCATGTCGCCCCACCACCTGGCCCTGCTGCTGACCGGCGCGCTGCTGCTGGCGCTGCTGGCCCTCGGGGTACAGCTGCAACGGGGTCACCGTCTGGGCCGGGCGCGCTGGCTGCACCACGCGCTGTTTTTTGCGGTGTGCGTGGGCACGGCTCTGAGTGGGACGCTGGCGGTCCTCTCTGGGGCCTTTGGCTGGGCCTTGCTGCCGGCGCTGGCCCTGCTGCTGACCATGCCGCGCACCCGGCCAGGGCGCGCCGACCACTGGCAGCGGGCGCTGGCCTGTGCCGCCGCGTTTGCTGTGGGCGTCTGGGGGGCGTGGGGCTAGACGGGTCTTTTCTATGTTAACCGTCCGAGCAAGTATTAGTTGGCTTCCTCGGCATCGGGCTGCCGCTTGGCCCACGTTGCTGCGCATCCAGATCAGTTCCAGGCAGGGTCAGCTTGTCAGGCGTGATGTCTGGCAGCGGTCGAAAAGAAAAGATGCCTCCCCAACGGCCTCAGCCATCGTTTGCGGCCTCATCCTGAAGGGCTGCCTTGGTCTTTAGTGGCCGCACTGGACTCAGGACCTCCTCACCGGCCACCCCGTAGGCCTCTGTCAGCGGCTGACCGATGCTGTGGGCAAACCAGATGCGCATGGCCGCCTTGGCTTCGGCCAGGTCCCGCTCGCCTCTCTCTGCCTGATCGAGCAGCGGCATCAGCGGCTGGGTGGTCTGCAAAAAGCGGGCCAGCTGGATTTCCACGAAGGCGCTCATATTCATTTCCATCGCGGTGAACACACGCCGGGCTTCCCGGTACAGGTCGGGGTCAATCGTCAGGTTCAGGCGGGCCTTGGTGGTCTTTCCCATCTGTATATTATACAGATAGCATCTGTATGCTTGGATGAGAGCAATGGGTTTTGGCTGGCCGGTAGAGTAGGGAAGTGGCTGCTAGCCTGACCCGCATGAACCTGATAGACGGCATGCTGGCCCGGCGCACCACCAACGGCCCCTTTCGGCCGGACCCGGTGAGCCACGACCACCAGCACCTGCTGATGCGCGTGGCGCAGGCTGCACCCAGCCACTTCAACAGTCAGCCCTGGCGCTTTGTGCTGATTGAGGACCCCCAAACCATCGCCCAGGTAGCGGCGCTGGCGGGCCAGAGCATGACCGAACTGATCGAGGCCGGGGTGTTCTTCGAGCGCTACCGCCGCTACTTCCGCTTTTCCGAGGTCGAGATGCAGACGCGGCGCGACGGCATTCATATTGACCACCTGCCCGGGCCTCTGCGGCCCTTTACCCGTCAGGTTTTCAGCGACGCGGGTCTGAAGCTGATGCGGCAGCTGGGCGTGCCCAAAAAGCTGGGCGAGGACAACCGCAAACTGGTGGCCGGAAGTCCGCTGCTGCTGGCCGCCCTGCTGGACCGCGGCGAGTACCGCCCCGGCGAACTGAGTGGGTTTTACTCGGTGTTTGGCCTGGGGGCCGCGGTGGAAAATGTCTGGAATGCGGTGGGCGAACTGGGCATGGGGATTCAGTTTGTCAGCACCCCTATGGAGATCCCGCGCCACTGGCAGGCGCTAGGCGAGCTGCTGCGCGTGCCGGACGACCTGGAGCTGATGGCAGTCTACCGCCTGGGCTACCTGCCCCAGGAGCAAGCGCGCCCCAGCATTGACTGGAGCAGCCGTCACCGCAAGCGCCTGGACCAGTTCGTGTACCGGGACACCTGTGCCCAACCAGAGCAGGAGACTGCGGCTCCTTAAAGCAAACTCCAGCGACGTTCAGAGGGGTCAGCCCCTCGGCGGCGCCGGAGCAAGTGGCCTGGCTGGCCAGGCTCTGGGCTCAGGCCGCAGGCGACGTGGCCTTGATGGTTGTGCGTTCCGGTCATCCTTGCAGTGAAGGACCGCTCTCAAAGCTGCTCCGCAGGGAGTAGCTCCAATCTCTGCCTTGTCCAAAGCTCAATGAAGGTCGGCGGCCCGGCCTTTTAGTGAGGTGTCATCTGGCGCTCTGAACTGGTGGTCATCATCGGAGATGTCAACGTAAGCCAGCGGCCGCCCGGTCCGCCAGATGGAATCCCCCACGGGGGACCTGGACTGCTGCGTTTCTTCCCCACCGGAGGAGAGCTATGACCCGTTTCCGTGATGACCGTTTTGATGACCGCCGTGACGACCGTCAGCCGATGTACCGGGCAGATGGAGGCCGGGACCAACAAGACTCTGGCGACAACTTCCGCTCGGAGCGTTCCCGCCAGGACACCTACGCCGACCAGTCGGGGCGCGCCTACGAGGGCCGCCTGAGCAGCGGGGCGCAGGGTTACCGCGACCAGGGCACACAGGGGTACATGGACCGTGGTCAGGATGACCGCTTTGGCTCCGGCCATGACCGCTACGGCAGCCAGGGCGAGTACGGCGCGCAGAGCGGTTACGGCGGCCAGGGCCAAGGCGCACAGGGCTACGGCCAGCAGGGGCAGTACGGTATGGCCCGCTCGGGCGACCTGTACGGCCAGCAGAGTGGCGGCCAGTTTGGGCAGTACGGTTCTCAGGGCAACTGGCGCGGCGCCAGCGACATGGGGCAGACCAGCGGCGGCTACCTCCAGTACGGGCGTGACCCGTCTCGCCAGGACCTCTACCGTCAGGATCAGGGCTTCATGGGTGGCCGTGACAGTTATCAGTCCGGCATGGCCTACAGCGGCCGTGACGGAGGCTTAGGTCAGCAGGGCCGGGGCGGCTGGAGTAACGATCAGGGCCAGATGGGCAGCGACCGCCTGGGCAATGACCGCAGCAGTGGTCAGCTGTGGGGGCAGGGCGCCGATTATGGCGGCGCAGGCATGAGTGGTGGGTCTGGAGGCCAGCAGAGCTACCGTGGCCGTGGCCCCAAAGGCTACACCCGCAGCGACGACCGCATCAGGGAAGCCGTGAATGACGCTCTTGAAGACCATCACGGACTGGACGCCAGTGAGATTGAGGTGCAGGTCAAAGACGGTGAGGTGACCCTCACGGGCACGGTGTCTGACCGCATGCAAAAGCGGATTGCCGAGGACTGTCTGGACGGCCTGCGCGGCGTGAAGGATATTCACAACCAGCTGCGCGTGCAGGCGCCAACGGGTCAGGGCCACCAGCGTGATCAGCCCCAGGGCAATCAGACCCAGAGTGCTCAGACGCAAGGCACGAATGCGACTTCGGGCACCACCGCCATCAGCGCCCAGACCAAGCCGGGCACCGACACCACGTCTGGAACGCACCGCAGCTGAAACGGAACTAGAGTTGGGCTGAGTCAAGACGACTATGTGTAGAACCCGGAGAGCTTTTGCCTCCGGGTTCTCGCTCTGAATTGAATTGAGGCTGCTCGAAAGGCCGCCTTCATGCCCTCGCGGTGCCGCCAGCAACTCCCACCTAACGGGGTAGGGCCATCTGGCGCCTGAAGGCTTTACTGCCGCTCAGGCGCGCTTTCCGTCTGTGCAGCGCTGTGGCCGCGGTACTGCTCGCGCAGTTCCCGTTTCAGGAATTTACCGGTGGCCCCAATGGGCAGGCTCTCGGCCATCACGGTGGCGTCGGGGAGCCACCAGCGGGCAAACTTCGGGGCAATAAAATCCACTAGTTCGGCGTGGGTCACGCTCTGGCCCTCTCTGGGCACCACCACGGCCAGGGGCCGTTCGTCCCATTTGGGGTGGTCCATGGCAATCACGGCGCACTGTGCCACGGCGGGGTGGGCCATGATGGCGTTTTCCAGGTCCACCGAGCTGATCCACTCGCCGCCCGACTTGATCAGGTCCTTGGCGCGGTCCTGAATGTGCATGTAGCCGCGGTCATCCAGCGTGGCGATGTCGCCCGTGTCAAACCACAGCTGCCCGTCTATCTCGAAGAAATTGCTCTGGCCCTCGCCCTTGAAGTAGGCGTTGGCCACCCAGGGGCCACGAATAATCAGGCGGCCCATCGTCTGGCCGTCGTGGGGCAATGGCTGACCGGCCTCGTCAATCAGGCCCAGTTCAATCAGGGGCACAGGGCGGCCCTGCTTGGCGCGCAGGGCAAAGCCCTCGTCGCTGGTGGGGTCTACCCCCACGGGCACGCCGCTGGCCGTGCCCAGCGGGTGGGTTTCGGTCATGCCCCAGGCCTGAAGCATATCCAGCTTGTGCCGCTGGAAAGCGCGAATCATGCTCTCGGGCGCGGCGCTGCCGCCCACGACCAGGCGCTCCAGCCCTGACAGCTGGTACGGCTCGCCGGCCGCTGCGGCGCGGTCCAGTTCGGCCAGCAGACCCATCCAGATGGTCGGCACGCCCGCCGTGATGGTCACGGCCTCGTCCTGCAGCAGCGTGGCCACCGTGCGGCCGTCGCTAAAGACCCCGGCGTAGACCTGCTTGGCGCCATACAGCGCGCAGGTGTATGGCAGACCCCAGGCGTTCACATGGAACATCGGCACAATCGGCAGCACGCTGTCGCGCTCGCCGACGTTCAGGGCGTCTTTGGGCGCGCTGACAATCGAGTGCAGCACCGTCGAGCGGTGGGTGTAGATCACGCCCTTGGGGTTCCCGGTGGTGCCGCTGGTGTAACACATGGCCGCCGCGTCGTGTTCGTTCAGGTCGGGGTAGCGCGCCAGCGGCTCGCTGCCCATCACAAAGGTGTCGTAATCCTGCACACCAGGCAGCGGAATCGGCTGCGGCGTCGGCCCCAGAATCAGGATGTGTTCCAGGCGGGGGCAGGCGGCCTTGATGGTCGGAATCATGGCCGCAAAGACGTTCTCAATGAGCAGCACCCGGTCCTCGGCGTGGTTCAGAATCCAGCCAATCTGCTCGGGGTGCAGGCGGATGTTGACGGTGTGCAGCACCAGTCCGGCGCTGGGCACGCCCAGGTAGGCTTCCAGGTGCCGGAACGAGTTCACGGCCAGCGTGGCCACCCGGTCACCCTTTTGGAGCCCCAGACCCAGCAGGCCGCCCGCCAGACGCCGCGCGCGGTCGGCCACCTGGCCGTAGGTGGTGCGGTGCTTGTGGGCAATGGGGTTGCCAGCCTCGTCGCGGCCCGCCACCAGCAGGCTCACGACCTCGCGCGGGGCGTACTGGGTGCGAATGCGCTCCAGAATGGTGGGAACGGTCAGCTGCGTGTCCATCATGGTGCCGTGCATGGGTCTCCTTTGGGGGCGGGCGGCGGCGCCAGCCGGGGTGGCTGGGCCGGTGGACCGCTCGACTGTGAATGCGGGAAGTATAGGCAATAGAGGCCCTGCGCTGGGGCCAAAGAGGCCAGGGGCGGCGCAGAGCGGCGGGCGGCTGTGACGGGAAGGGCTGCCCGGCGACAGGCGAGCCAGCATAGGTCAAATCCATGCTGACAGTGACCCAGGCGCCGGAACTCAGGCCAACGGAGAGGCGTGAAGTGGATTCCCTGGCCACCTGCTGGGGCGCGGTCGTCTGAATAGGTCGTGGCCGCCACGACCAGCATCAGCCTGGAAGCGAGAGCCGCCAGCGCTTCAGGCTCGTCCTGCCCTAGACTCCGGGCATGACCTCCCGAAGTCTGGCCGCGCTGGCCCTGGTGCTGGTCCCTGCCTTAAGTGGCTGCGCGGACCTGGCGTATCTGACCCAGGCGGCGGGCGGGCAGCTGGACCTGCTGCGCCGCGCCCGCCCGCTGGAGACAGCGCTGGCCGACCCCAGCCTCAGTGCGGCCACCCGGCGCAAGTTGCAACTGGCGGCCGACGCGCGCGCCTTTGCCGTGCGCCCTGAAGACGAGGGCGGGCTGGGCCTCCCTGACCACGGCAGTTTCCGCAAGTATGTGGATGTGGGGCGGCCCGCTGTCGTCTGGAATGTCTTTTCGGCTTCGGAGTTCAGCGTGGTGCTCGACACCGCCTGCTTTCCGGTGGCGGGCTGCGTGGCCTACCGGGGGTACTTCCGCGAAGCCGATGCCCAGGCCGACGCCAGCAGGCGGCGCGCGGCAGGCCGCGACGTGAGTGTGGGAGGTGTCAGCGCCTATTCCACCCTGGGTTACCTGAAAGACCCGCTGCTCTCCACCATGCTGGTTTACCCCGACCACACCCTGATTCGCACGGTGATTCATGAACTGTCGCATCCCAGCGTGTACGTGCCGGGCGACACGGTGTTTAACGAGTCATATGCCACGGCCGTCGAAGAAGAAGGCATGCGGCGCTGGCTGGCGGCCCACGGCACCCCCGAGCTGCGGGAGGCCGACCGCCTGGCTGGGCAGCGGCAGGAGGGCTTCGAGACCCTGCTGCTGGCCGCCCGCGCCGACCTGGAGCGGCTGTATGCTGCGAGTGACCTGACCGACGAGCAGCGGCGTGCCCGCAAAGCCGAGGTGCTGCGCGGCCTGAACGAACGGTACGCGGCCCTGAAAACCGAGTGGGGCGGCTACGCCGGTTACGACGCCTACTTTGCGCGGGGCGTCAACAACGCTTCTCTGGGGGCTGTGGCCGCCTACGCGACCCTGGTGCCGGATTTTCAGGCGCTGCTGGCGAGGGTCGGGGGACATCTTCCGGCCTTCGTGGAAGCGGCGCGGGCCTGCGGGAAGCGCCCTCAGCCCGAGCGGGCACCCTGCCTGCGCGGCGAGACGACGGCCCCGTGATTGAACAGAGGTCATTCCTACTCAGGCACGGTTCAGACGACGGCCAAGGCTAGAGTTGAAGCGGCTGGTAGACAATGCATTCTTTCTCGCTGGTGGCAGGCTGCACGGCGATAACGGCAGGCTTCTCGCGTTGTATAGGTGCTCCTATTGATCACGACAGAAGTTGGAGCTGGTCCTACAGAGCTGGAATCCTCACCAGCCGGGTTAACCTCTGTCTTGGAAGGCTCGTAGGCCACCCAGCGGACGCCGGTGGAAGGGATGTCCCCCTACACTCGCCCCGTGACCCTCAAACCTGAATACACGCCCTCGGAGGCTGCCGCCATCCTGCAGACCACCTGCGGGTTGACCGTGACTGACGTCCAGCCACTTGCAGGCGGTCACTTCTCGCAAGCATTCGGGTTCGAGGCAGACGGCCGACGCCTGGTGGCCCGCTTCGGGACTCAGGACGCCGCCTACCGGAAAGATGCGTACGCTGGAGCAACGTTCGCCAGGGTTCTCCCCGTTCCCCGCGTACTTCAGATCAGTGCATTCCAGGGCGGGACCGTCGCCGTCAGCGAGCGAGCCCCGGGCCGGATGATGTCCGAATATTCGAATGACTTTCTCGCGCAGTTCCAGCCAGCCCGGCTGGAACTGCTGGCCTCCCTCGCACAGGTAGACGTATCCACCACGACCGGCTACGGCTGGTTTGACCACCAGGGGCAGGGCGGATTTTCCTCCTGGCACGCGTTTCTCGCGGCCATCATGGACCCCTGCGAGGACGGCTTCTACGCCGACTGGCACAGCCTGTTCGGTGGACCCCTGCTCGACCGCGTCTTCTTTGAGCAGGTGTACGCCCAGGTCATGCGCATGGCCCGCTACCTGCCCGAAGTGCGCGGTCTCGTTCACAACGACCTCAGCCGGGAGAACGTCCTCATGGACGGCACGCACATCACGGGCGTGATCGATTGGGCCAATGCCCTCTACGGCGATCCGGTCTACGAGGCGGCCAAAGCCAACTGGCGGTCCGGCGGCGAATGGGCCGGGGCCCTCCAGCTCCGGTTCAGCGCCTGGCCCGACTACAAGTGGCGCTTACTGACGTATACCCTGCATGTTGGGCTGGATGACCTGCGCTTCTACGCTCGGATCGGCGAGGCTGGTGGCGCAGCACGAACGGCAGACTACCTGCGCCACTTCTCGGTCCTCGCGACCCAACTGGAGGAAGAGCGGGCCTCCTGGTCCTGGGACACCGTCTCAACGGGAGGCGAGCGCGCCGATGCGGACCACGACGCAGCGCTGGGAGATCTAGTGTTCATACGTACCGCCCTTGCTGTGCAACTCGCAGAGGTGGCTCTGGCGGCCCCTGTGTCCGGACACGCCGTGTTGGTCAACCGGAGCGACCGCACGGTGGTCCGAGTGGAGTCTGCCCGAGGCCCTTTCGTGGTCAAACTGGACACGGTCGGTGACGGCCTCACCCGGGAGGCGGAGGCGCGCGAGTACTTGCGGACCTATGGCGTCCTCATAAATCCCCCTACGGCCGGGCCGTCCGGTGAACCGGCTTGGGTGGTGCTGCCCTGGGTGGAGGGTGAGGCGCTGAGCTCGTCCACGCCCGTGCAGGCCCAGCGGAAGGTCGGCGCCCTGCTGGCCCGGATCCATGCCCTGCCTGGAGGCCGCCCCCCACCGCAAAACCAGACCTGGGCCGAGTGGATGCTGGGGTGGGTGCGACACGCGCTGGCGTACTGGCAGGCCTCGGGTGCGGCGCCCGAGAACGTGGGGGGCCGCTTGAGTCGCTGGTGGCAGGGGATTGAGCCTCTGCTGCGCGCTCGCGGTCACCACCTGATCCTGTTCGACGGCAAACCGGAGCACCTGATCGTCACGTCGGCGGGAGAGCTGGAGCTGATCGATGTCGAGGACCTGCGTGCGGGAGACGGGCTGATGGACCTCGCGGTCATTGCCCTTCACGAACCGGAGGTGCTCCAGGGTGTCCTGGAGGGCTACGCGTCCCTCTCTACGGATGAGAAGGCCGTGTTGGCGTTCTACCAGGTACTTCGGGCGCTCGCCGCCGCCGAGTGGGATGAATCGAGGCTCACGGGCGAACGTCGCGATCACTTTCTACAGCTGGCGTCACGGTACCTGCCCACCTGAGGGAGAAGCACCGAGGGCAGCGACAGCTCATATGTAAGGTCGTGCCCTGGTCACCGGGGCCCATCGTGGTTAAGGAAGCAGGTGCGATTGGTTACTGCGGCCTGTGGTTTGCACTGGTCAAGCCATTCTGTTTCGTATATCAGGCCGGACTTATGTCGTTATCAATAAATCGTAGTGCCACTGGGTCTGACCCAGTGCAGCCTCTTAGAGCAGGCCCGAACCCTACAGGCCTAGAGCTGGCTTTTCTCAAGGTCTCTCTGGCGCTGCACCGCTTTTCCGACAAAGATAAATAATTTCTAAGATCGCTTGATGGACCTCGCTCAACGGCACGGCATTAGATTGTGAGGGCATCACAAAGAAGAGCTCCAGGTGCGGTCGGCGGGAACTCTGCCCGCTGCTTGGCTTCTCTTGCCGTTGTTCAGACCAGCAGAACAGGTCCATCAGCCTGGGTCGTCATCTTGAAAGGAGTCACTATGGTTCGTCTCAATGTGGGCTGCGGCCGCACCATTTTACCCGGCTGGCTGAATCTGGATATTCAACACCTCCCTGGTGTGGACGTGGTTGCTGACCTTGAAGCTTGCCGCACCACGCCTCTGCCCCTGGAAGACGAGTCCGTGGATGAATTCCTGCTCTCGCACGTCATCGAACACATCCGCGATTCGCTGGCCATGATGCAGGAGCTGTACCGGGTGGCCACGCCAGGAGCCCGGATGGTCATTCGCGTTCCCCATGGGGCCAGCGATGACGCCTTTGAAGACCCGACCCACGTGCGCCAGTTCTTCCAGCAGAGCTTCGGGTATTTTTCTCAGCCGTATTACTGGCGGGCGGACTACGGCTACTGTGGAGACTGGGAAGTCGAGCAAATCCAGCTGTTTGTCAGGCAAGCAGACTGGCCAGACACCACGCGAGTGTCGCCCACCGACATGCTCCACAGAATCAACCGGGAACGGAATCTGGTGACTGAGATGGTGGCCACCCTGTACCCTGTCAAACCCATGCGGCAACCGCTGCGCGACTTGCAGCAGGTGCCCACCATCATCATCCAGCACACAGAATGATGCCTGACTAGGGTTTGCATGTGATTGACCACCTGCTCTGGCCTGTGTGTGCCGTCTGCCAGGCGACTTCCCCTCTTAGCTTGAGCTGCTCAGCATCAACAGCATAGAGGCTTGCACCTTTAAGAGGATTCAGCCGGAAAGGGCCATTGTTCTTGGCAGCAGAAGGCGTTCATAGTTCTCTGTGAACGTCTTCACTGCCTCTGCTTGCTGGTGCTAGAGGCGTTATCAATTCCACTGATTGACACGGCAGCCCCACCTCTCTGGAGGCTGGTTCCAATACCCCCAGCCATCACATCGCTCCCTTTGAGTGGAGTGTTTGCCGGTAGGGACAGGGTCTCTGTCTTTCTCCACAACTCGTCACATCTGCTGTGGTGTACCTACGAACAACTTGGCCATTTGGGGTATAGCCCCAAAGCGGCAAATCCCCTCATTCACCCCATGAGGTCCGTGAGAACCTTCTTGACCGTCACTTGGCTTTGTGCCGATGTTCTGGAGTCACCTGCGCCCCATCTGGTAGCGTTTCCAGCATCCAGAGCGGTGCAAGTGGCCCCGTTGAACTTGGCCCACCGCTTTACCCTGCCCTCACCTCACGCCGCCCCCTGACAAGGAGTCTGTCTTTTCATGACCACCCTGATTGCGCCGCCCACCCCTGTGCCCATGCGCCCTGGCCGCCCCTACCCGCTGGGCGCCACCTGGGACGGCAAGGGCACCAACTTTGCCCTGTACTCCGAGAACGCTTCTGGCGTGGAACTCTGCCTGTTTGATGCGGAGGGCACGGAAACCCGCGTGCCTTTGCGGGAGCAGACTGCCTTTGTGTGGCACGCCTACCTGCCCGCCGTGAGCCCAGGCCAGCACTACGGGTACCGCGTCCACGGCGAGTACGCCCCAGAGCGCGGCCTGCGCTTTAACCCCAACGTGGTGCTGCTGGACCCCTACGCCCGCGCGCTGGACGGCACCGAGCAGTTTGACCGGGGCGTGTTTGGGTATGTCATGGGCGGCGACGACAGTGTGCAAGAAGAGCAGGAGCAGCGCGGCGCGCCCCTGGGCATCGTGACAAATGACAGAGCCTTTGACTGGCAGGGCGACGAGCGGCCCGGCGTCCCCTTTCACCAATCGGTGATTTACGAGGCGCATGTCAAGGGCCTGACCATGACCCACCCAGGGGTTCCCGAAGAGCTGCGCGGCACCTACGCAGGCGTGGCCACCGAGCCAGTGCTGACCTACCTAAAAGACCTGGGCATCACGGCCATCGAGTTCATGCCGGTGCATCAGCATGTAGACGACCCTTTCTTGCTGGACAAGGGTCTGACGAACTACTGGGGCTACTCCACACTGTCCTTTTTCGCGCCGGACGTGCGCTACTCCGCTGAGGCCCGCAAAGGTAACCCAGCTGGCGCTGTAGACGAATTCAAGGCCATGGTGCGGGCGCTGCACGCCGCCGGCATCGAGGTCATTCTGGACGTGGTCTACAACCACACCGCTGAGGGCAACCATCTGGGGCCCACCATGTCCTTTAAGGGCATTGACAACCCCACCTATTACCGCCTGGTGGCCGAAGACCCCCGCTTTTACTTTGACTACACCGGCACGGGCAACAGCCTGAACGTGCGGCACCCCCAGACGCTGCAGCTCATTATGGATTCGCTGCGCTACTGGGTCACCGACATGCACGTGGACGGCTTCCGCTTTGACCTGGCCTCCACGCTGGCGCGCGGCCTGCACGAGGTCGACCAGCTCTCGGGGTTCTTCACGATCATTCACCAGGACCCGGTTATCGGCCAGGTCAAGCTGATTGCCGAACCCTGGGACGTGGGTGAGGGCGGCTATCAGGTGGGCAACTTCCCGGTGAACTGGGCCGAGTGGAACGGCATCTACCGCGACGACATGCGCGCCTTCTGGAAAGGGGAGGGCGGCCTGGCCAGCGAAATCGGTTACCGCCTGACCGGCTCGTCGGACCTCTACCAGAGTGACGGGCGTAAGCCCTCTGCCAGCATCAACTTTGTCACCGCCCACGACGGCTTTACCCTGCGTGACACCGTGACCTACGAGGGCAAGCACAACGAGGCCAACGGCGAGGGCAACAACGACGGTCACAACCACAACATCACTTGGAACTGTGGCGTCGAGGGCGAAACCGACGACGAGGCCATCAACAAGCTGCGCCAGCAGCAGATGCGCAATTTCCTGGCCACCCTCTTGCTGGGGCAGGGCACACCCATGCTGCTGGGCGGCGACGAATTTGGGCGCACCCAGGGCGGCAACAACAACGCCTACTGTCAGGACAACGCCATCAGCTGGTACGACTGGACCGCCATTGACGAAGACCTGCTGGCCTTCACCAAAAAGGCGATTGCGCTGCGTAAAGCCCATCCGAGCCTGCACCGCCGCAAGTTTTTCAGTGGGCGCAACATCCGTGGCGAAGACGTCCGCGACATCGTCTGGCTGCGCTTTGACGGTCAGGAAATGACCGATGAGGACTGGGGTAACCCCCAGACCCAGAGCATGGGCATCTTTCTGGACGGCGGCGGCCTGGACGACACCGACGAGAAAGGGCGGCCCCTGGTGGACGACCACCTGCTGCTGCTGCTCAGCGCCTCGCACGTTGATCTGGACTTCCGCCTGCCAGAGCTGGCCGGCTGCGAACAGTGGGAACTGCTGCTGGACACCACCGACGACCACGCAGGCGGCGCCGAAGCGGCGAGCACGGCGACCACCCTCGCGGCCCGCAGCGTCAAGCTGTACCGCTGTCAGAAGGTCGAAGAGTAGGGGAGAGTGGGTCTTGGGAAGTGGAGACCATCTGATGGGGTGAAGTGAGCCGTACGCGGAGCCCCTCTGGAAAGGTTCTGTTCAAAGCGCTTAACCCTTTGCTGACACTCAAAAAGAGCGGCGCCTGAGGTCCTGTCCCCTCGGCGCCGCATTATGCTGCCGGGCATGGACATCGCAGAGCGGTACATCCGGCTGGCCCACGCCATTGACGCGCATTCGGACGGCTTTATTGACGGGTATGCGGGGCCCGCCGAGTGGGCGGTGCGGGAAGCGCGGGAACCGCACGCCCTGCAAGACGAGGCCGCCGCCCTGCTGGATGCGGTGGCGGGCGTGGCCGACAAGGCTCGCCGCGCCTGGCTGACCGTTCAGGGGCGCGCCATGCACACCATGACTCGCTTGCTCGCTGGCGAGGCGCTGCCCTACGCCGATGAAGTGCGTGGTCTCTACGACATCGAGCCGCGCCGCGCTGACGAGGGCGAGTTACGCGCTGCCCTGGCTGAACTGGACGCGGCGCTGCCGGGCAGCGGCACCCTGCTGGAACGTGACGAGGCGCTGCGTGCCCGCGTGGCCGTCCCCAGAGACGACATTCTGCGCGTGGCCGACCCCATTCTGAACGAGCTGCGCGCCCGCGTTCAGGCGCAGTTTGGGCTGCCTGCCGGCGAGAATTTCCAGATCGGTCTGGTGCAGGACAAACCCTGGAGCGGCTACAACTGGCCACTGGGCAACCTGCAAAGCCGCATTGACATCAATACCGACCTGCCGGTGCTGCTGCCGGCCCTGCCTGACCTGATGGCCCATGAGGGCTATCCCGGCCACCACACCGAACACGCCACCAAAGAGCAGCGGCTGGTGAGGGAGCGCGGCTGGCACGAGCACGCCATTCAGCTCATCAATGCGCCCGAATGCGTGGTGTCAGAAGGCATCGCAGTGAACGCCCTGCGCGCGGTCATGTCGCGTGAGGAGGTCGAGGCGTGGCTGACCGGCGACCTGGCGGCGGTGGCTGGCCTGGACCCGGACGACGTGCGCGCCTTTCTGGCCGCCACCCGCGCCCGTGAGGGCCTGCGTGGGGTGAGCGGTGAGGCCGCCATGCGCCTGCACGCCGACGGGCAAAGCGAAGCCGAGGTGCTGGCGTTCCTGCAGGCCCACGTGCCGGCCAGCGAGGCCCGCGCTCGCCAGAGCCTGCGCTTTATCTCGCAGCCCAACTTCCGGGCTTATATCTTCACCTACAGCGTGGGCGGCGACCTGGTGCGCGGGGCCCTGAAGCGGGGCGGCGCCGAGGAGTACGTCCGCCTGCTGAGAGAACCGGTGACACCGGGGCAGCTGCGCGCGGCCGGGACCGCTGAGGGCTAAACTGCCCGCAGATGCCGCTGGACACCGGGTCACAGCTTGCTGGGCGCTACGACCTCCTGACCCTGCTGGGTGAGGGGGGCAGCGCCCGCGTGTTCCGCGCCAGCGACACCCTGCTTTCGCGCGACGTGGCCGTCAAGGTGCAGCACGCGCATGTGCCGCCCTCTGACCGCGAGCGCTTTTTGCGTGAGGTCCGCACCCTGGCCCGCCTGACCCACCCCGGCGTGGTGCCCGTGCTGGACCTGGGCATAGAACCCGAGGGGGGCCGGCCCTTTTTCACCATGCCGCTGATGACGGGCGGCCCGGTGACCGCACTGGGGCCTCTGGAAGACGCCCCGGCGCCGCTGGCCCGCTTCCTGACAGCGGCCGCCTTCGCCTCGCGGGCGCTGCACTTTGTCCACGAGCAGGGCATCACCCACCGCGACCTGACGCCGGGCAACATCCTGCTCGACGACGCGGGGCTGCCGCGCATCATGGATTTCGGGCTGGTGGCCCTGTCAGAGCAGACCCGGCACCTCACGCGCAGCGGCGTGACCCTGGGCACCCCGGCGTACATGGCCCCGGAACAGGCGCGCGGCATCGGGGTGGGGCCGCAAAGTGACCTGTACGCGCTGGGTGCTGTGCTGTACCGCGTCGCCTGCGGCAGTCCGCCCTTCATGGGCGACAGCGACCAGAGCGTGCTGTACCAGCATGTCTACGAGGCCCCCACCGACCCGCGCGACCTGAACCCAGCGGTGCCGGACGCGGTGGCGCGCGTGCTGCTGGCGCTGCTGGCCAAACGTGCGGAAGACCGCCCCGAAAGCGGCGAGGCCCTGGCCCACCTGTGGGCGCTGGCCCGGCGCGACGTGTGGACGGCCCACGCGCGCGGCCAGTACCGGGGTGGCCGGGCGCGCAGCGGCGAACACCCGGACGGCCCGGCCCAGGTCTCGCGCCTGCGCGAAGCCTGGAGCGTGCCCCTGCCCGGTGAGGTGACCTGGCCCGCCGCCGTGATGGGCGAGGGCGACCTGGTCGCCGTGGGAACGCGCGGCGGCCAGCTGGTGCTGACCCACGCCTCTGGGCGGCCCTTTGCCACCTACGCGGCGCGCGACGAGGTCACGGCCCCGCCCACCTTCCAGGGCGGGCACGTGCTGTTTGGGGCCTGGGACGGCACCTTGCGGCGGGTCAACCTGCACACGGGCGCCCAGGTGTGGCAGCATCAGGCCCGCGCCGAATTTACGGGCGCCCCGACCCTGTGGGGGGGGCAGGTGCTGGCCAGCAGCCGCGACGGTCACCTGTACGCCCTGGGGGCCCACAGCGGCGAACTGCGCTGGGCCTACCGCGCCGGCGGTCCGGTGGCCGCCAGTCCGGTGTTGTGGGCCGGCGCGGCCCTGATTTGCGATGAAAACGGCTGGCTGCACGCCCTGGACGCCCGCAGCGGCCACGCGCTCTGGAAGGTCGAGGTCGGCACGGTTCACGGCACCCCGGCCCTCTACCCTACCGCTCCCGGCGAGGCCACGCTGGTCGTGGCGACCTGGGAAGGTGAGGTGCATGCCCTCGCCCTCAGCGCCGCGTCGGGCCGCGTGGCGCTGCAGCCCGAGCCGACCCTCTGGTCCTACGATCTGGAAGATGAGGTCTGGGCCTCCCCGGCGCTCTCGGGTGGGGTAGCGGTGCTGGCCGGCTGGGGCGGCGAGGTCCGCGCGCTGCGCCTGGCGGACGGGGAAGACCTGTGGTCGCACCGGCTGGCGGGCCGCGTGACTGCCAGCCCGGTCATCAGCGCGGGCCTGGTCTTCCTGGCCTCGGAGGAAGGGCAGCTGTGCGCGCTGGACCTCCGCAGCGGCGCCGCGCGCTGGCAGCACCGCGAGGCGACGGGCGTGCAGGCCA
Organism: Deinococcus betulae; assembly: GCF_020166395.1. Classification (NCBI taxonomy): domain Bacteria; kingdom Thermotogati; phylum Deinococcota; class Deinococci; order Deinococcales; family Deinococcaceae; genus Deinococcus; species Deinococcus betulae. Next base: position 45,876 of record NZ_JAIQXU010000012.1, read on the forward strand.
CCCCGCTGGCCGCCGACGGCACGCTGTACGTAGCCTTTATGAATGGGACTCTCCGGGCCTACCGAGCTGGGCCGGAGAGCACAGAAAGGGTCTGAAGGAAGGCGCAGCGGGACGAGAGGCTTCTTAAGTTGAGAGAAGGTCCCTGCTGCTTCTGTCACTGACACAGGAGATTCAAGCAGATTTGGCGGCAAGGCCCCGAAGTCAACAGTAGAAATAAGAGGATTTGCTCCTAGAGGCAGCCTCCCGGCCCTCCCGCTGTGGGTCTGTCCTCCCTGCCGTCGGTGCGATCTGGGGTGCCTGTTCCAACTCGCCTTTGCCCCCTCACTGACATTTCGTTTAACCCACGCGCCTACACTGGGGGCGTCCGGCTCCGTGCCCTGCGGCGCCCCACCCAAGGAGGAAGTCTCATGCCAAATATTGGCCCCGCTGAACTGATTGTGATTTTGCTGGTCGCCCTGGTGGTCTTCGGGCCGCGCAAACTGCCTGAACTGGGCAAGAGCCTGGGCGCGGGCCTGCGCGAATTTCGCCGCAGCACCCAGAACCTGAAAGAGGACTTTGAAGGCAGTGTGCGCGACACGCCCCCCGCCCCGGTGCAGACCATTGCGCCGGCCCCGGCCGCCAGTCAGGCCGCGCAACCTGCTGCTCAGGCTGCCGTGCCCGCTGACGCGGTGGCGGTGCCCACCAGCAGCGACCCCCGCTAAGGGCTCTCCCGCTTCGCCGTCTCTGTCAGCCGCACTTGCGGCGGCAGGGGCGGCGATCAGCTGTTAGCCTGCCAGCTGTGAAGTGTCTGACGATCTTGGGGCGCCCCTGATGCTGGCCCGCGCCCGCAGCGTGGCCCTGATTGGCGTGGACGCCGTGCCCGTCGAGGTTGAGGTCGATGTATCGCCGGGCCTGCCGGCTTTTGCCATCGTGGGGTTGCCGGACCAGGCTGTCAGCGAGGCCAGAGAGCGGGTGCGGGCGGCCATTCGCAATGCGGGCCTGCCTTTTCCAGCGGCCCGCATCACCGTCAATCTGGCGCCCGCTGATCTGAGGAAAGAGGGGCCGCTGTACGACCTGCCCATCGCCCTGGGGCTGCTGGCGGCTCAGGAGCTGTTACCGGCGGCCGCGCTGGACCGCACCCTGATGGCCGGCGAACTCGCCCTGGACGGCAGCCTGCGCCCCATCGCCGGAGCGGTCAATCTCGCCTTACTGGCAAGCGACCTGAACCTCAGTGCCCTGCTGCCAGCAGGCAATGCCCCGGAAGCCGCGCTCATTGAGGGCGTGCCGATTTTTGGCGCCCGTCACCTCATGGACGCGGTGCGGCACCTCAGCGGCGAGGCCGTCCTGACGCCCGCCGATCCCCCAGCCCCGGACGCCCCCGAGACAGCCCACCTGGACCTGGCCGACCTCAAAGGCCAGGCGGGGGCCCGCCGCGCGCTGGAGATTGCGCTGGCAGGGGGCCATAACCTCCTGCTGGTGGGGTCTCCAGGCAGCGGCAAGACCATGCTGGCGCGGCGGGCGCCGGGACTTCTGCCGCCCCTGACCCGCGCCGAGGCGCTGGAAGTCACGCGCATTCACTCGGCGGCGGGCCTGCTGACGGCGCGGGGCCGCCTGAATCTGGCTGCGCCGTACCGCTCGCCTCACCACACCGTTTCGGACGTGGGCCTGATTGGCGGAGGCAGCGTGCCGCGCCCCGGTGAGGTCAGCCTGGCCCACCGCGGCCTCCTCTTTCTCGACGAATTCCCAGAATTCTCGCGCAAGGCGCTGGAAAGTCTCCGCCAGCCTCTTGAGGACGGCACGGTCTCTATCAGCCGGGCGCGGGCCAGCGTGCAGTATCCGGCGCGGTTTCAGCTGATCGGGGCCATGAACCCGTGCCCCTGCGGCTTTCAGTCTGACCCTGAAAAGCCGTGTGTCTGTACGCCCGCCCAGCGAACCCGCTACGCCGCGCGCCTGAGTGGGCCGCTGCTGGACCGCCTGGACCTGCTGGTGAGGGTTCCCCGGCTGACGGTGGACGAACTGACCCGCGCCCCGGAGCCCGAGCCTTCGGCGCCAGTGCGGGCGCGCATTCTGGCGGCGCGGGACCGGATGCAGGGCCGTCAGGGCGGGCGCAACGCCGATTTGACCGGGCAGGCCTTGCGGCAGGCAGCGCCACTGGCCCCTGGGCCCCAGGCGTTTGCCCAAGCCGCCGCGCGGCAACTGGGCCTGACCGGACGCGGCTTTGACCGGGTGCTGCGTGTGGCGCGCACCGTGGCTGACCTAGCTGGCAGCGACGACATCCGGGAAGCACACCTCGCCGAAGCGGTGACCTATCGGCCCCGCGACCTGATGGCTGGCTAGGGGTCTGCTGACGGGCAACGTTGACAGCTCAGAGCGGCGGCCGATCCCTCCCTGAAGCCAGAAACATCCCTCAAGGTCGCCTACGCCGCTGTCTCTAGCTGGCCCTTAGGGCGTTCCCCCAGAGTGATGGAGGGTCGTCACCATCGGCTGCTCTGGGTTCCGCAGTGAGCTGGTGCATCTGGGCATTCGCCTGAGCAGTCAGTGCGTAGGCCACCCGACAGATTCGCGGCGCCCAGCGCCCCTCTAGGCTGCTGCTCATGCCGAGCAAGCGACGAACAGCACAGCGCCAGACCAATCTCGTGAGGTCGTGGCGAGAAGCCTGGGCGAAAGTTGGGCAGGGGCTGGGGAATGTTGGCGTCGCTCTGAATGGCTTGTTCGGTCAGGGCACACTGCCGCCACCACTCACACCACCTGTCCATCGCTGGAGTGCGCCGCCCCTGCCTGAAGACGAGCTGAGCAGCGCTTTCCGCCGCGTTCAACAGGGAGATCACCCGAGGCCGGAACAGGCTGCGGCTCCGGAAGAATCAGGTCCATCGTCTGAAGAGCGTCAGCCCACGCCTCAATCAGGCCATTAGTAGCGAGGGGTCATCGGTCATTTACTGGCAGCAAGTCAGATGGGCCACCCTCTAGGCCAGAGCGTCCCAGGGAAGTGGCCGACACGGTGACCGGGGCTGGGCAGCACCATGAGACAGCTATAGATATAGAACACAGAGGCGTCAGAGGCTCTCTCGCCTGACGCCTCCGTGTCCTGGACATAAGAAGGACCGGGCAGTTCAAGGCCCAGTCCTGCGGTCACGTGTGCCTACACTTCTTCGCTGCTGTCGCGGTTGGTGACGGTGCGGCCGTCGTCGGCGCCGCCGCTCTGGTCAATCAGAACGTCGGGGCGAATCACGGCGGGCACCCCCGAGGTCGTGCCGTTGACCACGGCCGGCACCACCGCCGCCTCGGCCCGGCGCACCGCCTCGCCCTCGCGGGGGTCGTTGGTCAGGTTGCCGCTTTCCTGCTCGATTTCCTCCACGCTTTTGCCAAGGGGTGCAGCGCCGTACCGGGCGTCGTCTGTCATGAGGGCAGTGTGCGTCTCCTTGGGGCGCAGCGGGGTGAGAGGGCCGGCGAATTCTCTTCATGCCGCCCATGAGACGCGCCTCCAGCCGCTGTTCATGCGCGTGCCCAGCGTGGGCACGCGGGGGCCGGGGGCAGGTATGCTGTGCGGGTTAAACGGCGTGTGGCGGCCCGCTTCCGGCATCCAGCTGAGAAGAGGCCGCGCCGCGCCGGGGAGGACTTCATGACCCAGCGTGTCCCAAGTGAGCGCGCCCTGCAAGCCGTGCAGGCCGCCGGAATGACCGAGCCGCCCCTGTCGGCCCTAGAACGCGACGACGCGCTGTTTGCCCTGACGGCCGCCACACTGCTGTATCAGGACGGCGCCGGCACCCGCCGCGTGACCCTGCGCGACCTGACCCGCATTCACAGCGACCAGGAAGGCCTGCTGCGGGTCGAAACCCCGGCCGGGACCGCCCTGACAGCCAGTCTGCTGGGCTTTGATCCGGCGGGCGTGCAGGCGTTTTTCGGGCAGGTGCGCGACGCCACCGCCCGCGCCAAGGAGCAGCCGACCACGCCGCTGCCCCAGGCGGGCGGCGCCAAGACCTTTGCGCCCAAATCGGTGACATCGGCGGCGCAGGTGGCGCCCACGCCTGCGCCGGTCCGGCCCGCTCCCCCTGAGCCGGCGCCCACCCTGTCTAAAGCGCCTCAGCCTGAACCTGCCGCGTCTCCCAAGACGGCGCCGGTGCCAGCGGTGGCCCCCGCAGACCCTGCACCGGCCGAGCGCCCAGCCACGCCGGTCGTGATTTCCTCGTCGGGGTTCAGTCCCAGCCGCACCGAGCCGCGTCCGGCCACCACCGCTGCCCCAACCACCGAGCCGGTCCCGTCGCCGGGGCTGCTCCTGCGTGGGTCGGCGGGGGCGGCGGCGGCCCTGTTCCGGCAGGCCGAGGTGGTGGCTGGCCTGACCGGGCGCCTGCGCGTGCTGGGGGCCTTGCTGTTTTTGGGCGCGGTGGCGTTGGCGTTTTTTCAATTTCAGGCGGGCGAGCGGCTGGGCGGGTTGTGGACCCTGCTGGCCGGCGGTGTGGGCACCATCGCCCTGATGGCCCTGGCGGACCTGGCGCGGCTGCTGGCCCTGCTGGCGCGCGCCTCGGGTGAGGGGGCCGGCGTGATGGACGTTGAGTGACCCGCTAACCGCCGCTGCCCGCGAGTTGGTCACGCAGGCAGTGGCCATTCCCTCGCTGTCCGGGCAGGAAGTTGCGCTGGCCGAATACCTGCGTGACTGGATGACGGCGCGCGGCTTCACCGCCCACATTGATGAGGCCGGCAACGCCGTGGGTGAACGGGGGCAGGGGCCGCTGACCGTGGCGCTTTTAGGCCACATGGACACCGTGCCGGGTGACATTCCGGTGCGGGTCGAAGGGAACGTGCTGCACGGGCGCGGCAGTGTGGACGCCAAGGGGTCGCTGTGTGCCTTTCTGGCGGCGGTGGCGGCCCTGCCCGCCGAGGCCCTGGCGGCGGCGCGTTTCGTGGTGGTGGGCGCCACCGAGGAAGAGGCCCCAAGCAGCCGCGGCGCTCATCACATCGCGCGCCGCCTGACGCCAGATGTGGTCCTTATTGGTGAACCCAGCGGCTGGGAAGGGCTGACCCTGGGTTACAAGGGGCGGCTGGTGGTCCGGGCGTCGGCGGAATGCGGCAACTTCCATACGGCGGGCGAGGGCCACAGCGCCGGGGATGACCTGACCGAAGCGTGGTTTCGGGTGCGGGCCTGGGCGGCGCAGGCCGGCGAGCCGGGCAGCATTTACGGCAGCGTGCAGGCCACGGTGCAGGCGCTGCACTCTGACAGCGACGGGCTGACCCAGCGCGCCGAGGGCACCTTCGGTCTGCGGTTGCCGCCTGCTGTGCCGCCGGCCGAGGCCGAGGCGGACCTCCGCACGCTGCTGGCCGACCTCAGCAGGGTGTCGCTGACATTTGTGGGTCACGAGAGTGCCGTGCGTTACCCCAAAGACAACGCCCTGACCCGCGCCCTGCGGGTGGCGATCCGGGCGCAGGGCGGTTCGCCCGTCTTTAAGGTCAAGACCGGCACCAGCGACATGAACGTGGTGGCCCCGCACTGGCCGGTGCCCACCCTGGCGTATGGCCCCGGCGACAGCGCCCTGGACCATACGCCCGACGAGCACCTGGACCTGGCTGAATATGACCGCGCTGTGGCGGTGCTGACCACCGCCCTGACCCGGCTGGCCCTGGGAGCGGCGCCGCTGCCCAGCTGATCCTTGAAGTGGGGAGAAAACTTCGGGGGGTGTCTTCCTGCGTTCGCCTCAGGCCGGACCAGAGCTGCAAAAGAGAATGATGCTGGCTCTGATGCAGCTCAGCTGGGCGCCTATTCTCTAGTTTCAGGTTGAGTTCGTCTCGCTCGTTCACACTAGGAAAACGCCGTTTTGCGGAATTCGCTCTGCTGCTGTTCGCTCTCCGACGAAGTTCTCCCAGGTTGCAGCGCCACTTCTTGGGTCTATTCGGTTTGAACCGGCGGGCTGACCGCTTTGGTCAGTGTTGGTCACATGCCTGCTCAACAACACGCCGCCGCTGAAGAATTGGACTTCAGCGGCGGCGTGGGCCGGTGGGGAAGACCCCTGGCTCAGATAAACAGGGGTGCGTCAGGGTCGTCGGGCAGGGGGCGGTCTTTGCGGGCCAGCAGCGCGGCGGTCGTACCAATCCCGATGATCGCGCCCAGGGCAATCACGAAGAGCGCCCAGGTGATGCGGGCGTGCGAATCAGGGCGGCGGTCTGAAACCATAACGGCAGAATATCAGCCTCCCTTGTCACGCGGCCTTTGCACCCTGTTCAGACTGCCGGGCGTCCCTGAGCGGCGTCTGTGCCGGTCAGACGGCGCGGCAGGCGTCCCCACAGCGCCAGCAGGGCAAGGAGCCCCAGCCCGGTCAGCACCAGGAGACCCCAGCGCGGTCCCAGGAGGCCTTCCCGGCTAATCAGGGTGCTGGCGATCAGGGCGCCGGGCGGGCCCATGCCCACCAGCACAAAGGAATACAGGCTCATGACGCGCCCGCGCAGGGCGTCGGGGATGGTCAGCTGCACAGTGCTATTGGCGCTGACCAGCAGGCTCAGCATGCCAAAGCCGCAGGCGGCCAGCACTGGAAAGGCCAGCACCGGCCCCGGTGTCAGGGCCAGAAGTGCGGCGCTGACCAGCAAGATGGCGGCCCCCACCCGCAGGTTGCGCAGGGGATTGGGCCGGCTGGCCTGCCACAGTGCCCCGGCCATCGCGCCGATCCCAAAGGCGGCGGACAGCGCCCCGAAGGTGGCTTCCCGCGCGTTAAACACCACACGGGCGTAATAGGGAATGATGACATTAAAGTTGATGATGGTCAGGCTCAGTGCCCCCACCAGCAGCATCACGTCACGCACGGCGGGGGTGCCGCGTACGTAGCGCAGTCCCTCTTTGATGTCGTCGGTCATGCGGCCACGCACGCCCTGTTCGCGCTCGGGAAAGGGCAGGGTGGCAATGACATACAGCACCACGAAAAACGAAGCCACATTCAGGTAAAAGGGCAGCGCCAGCCGGGCCACATTGTCGGTGTTGCCCCCAGCCAGCAGACTGACGCCCAGCGCCGCCACCACCCCAAACAGCGCCTGGCCCAGGGTGCGGCTCACGTTAAACGACAGGCTGTTCAGCGCCACCGCGTTGGGCACGTCGCTGCGCGGCACAAAGTCCACGACCATGCTCTGGCGGGCCGGCATGTCAAAGGCGTTGGCCACGCCGCCCACGAAGGCAATCAGCATGACCAGCGGTAAGGTCACGACGCCCAGGTGCGTGGTGACCGCCAGCGCCGTGGCCGTCAGCAGCAGGGTGATCTGTGTGGCCAGCAGCACCTGCCGCCGGGGCACCCGGTCAATCACGGCTCCGGCGAACAGCGACAGCAGCAGGCTGGGGGTAAACTGCGCCACCGTCACCCAGCCCAGCGCCGCGCTGGACCCGCCCGACAGTTCCAGCACCAGATACTGCTGCGCGGTGGCCTGCATCCACGACCCCACCAGCGACAGCAGCTGCGAAAACCAGTAGCGCCGATAGTTCGGGTGCTGCAGCGCACTGAAGGTCCGGGAGCGCCAGGCCTGAAAGCCAGCCGTCACGCGCCCAGGTCCAGCAGGGGCCAGGCGCGCGCCACCGGGGCCACCTTGATGCCTGGCCCTGCCGCCTGCCCTCTGGGGGTCACACGCGGCCCCTCGGCCGACCTCTGTTTCAGACGTTCACTGCCTGCCCGGCGCCTTTTTCTCACGCGCCCACCATACGCCTGCGGCTGGCGGCAACCGTGTGCGGGGTTCCACCCACTGGCCTAGTGTCCGGGAGGCTTGCACCGGTCAGGGGCGCGTGTTACGGTGCTCTGGTTACGTTCCTGTGATTGTCTTGATGCGCCTCTCATGGGCGCCCTGTGCTTCTGTGCCCTGACCTGATGAGCCTGCCTTCCTGTCCCTTGCCTGCCCTGCGCGCCGCCCTGCTGGCGGGCTTGCTGCTGGGCGCTGGGGCCCAGGCGCAGGGAACTGGCAGCGCCGACCTGCGCGGTCAGGCCAGCGTCACAGTGCAGGCAGGAGACACGGCTTATGGCCTCGCGCGCCGCGCGGGCCTGACCCTGGACGCCCTACTAACCCTGAACAACCTGAGCAGTTCCGCCCTGAAGGTGGGGCAGGTGCTGCGCCTGCGGCCTCCAGAGGCGCCTGCGCTAACGCCGCCGCCCCTGCTGTCGGCGCAGGCACTGCCCACCCAGATCAGCGCCGCGCCGGCCCTGGCCAGTCAGGCCCATCTGGTGCAACCCGGCGACACCCTGTATGCCCTGGCCCGCCGCTATGGGGTCACAGTGGACAGCCTGCTGGCAGCGAACGCCCTGCCCGTCGGCGCCACGCTGAAGGCCGGGCAGGTGCTGAAATTGCCGCTGGCGTCAGCCAGTCCTGCTCCGGCGGCGGGCCCAGGCGTCTCTGGCATCGGCGGCTCGCCGTTCTTGCCGGGTGCCCCTGTCCCCGCCGCGCCGACCGTGCAGCCCGGCGCACCCATGCCCCGCGCTGGCCTACCCGGCGAGCCGGGACATGACGTAGTAGCGGCCCCGGCGCTGGTGGACCCGCCAGCCCTGTCATCCCCTTTCCCGCTCCCCGAGTGGCGCCGCGCCGCGCTGGCCCTGCTGGACACTCCCTATGCGTACGGCGGCACGACCCGCACCGGCACCGATTGCAGCGGCTTTGTGCTGCAGGTCTTTACGCCTCTGGGTTTTGCCCTGCCGCGCACCAGCGCCGAGCAGGCGCGCGTGGGGACTGCCGTGGCCTCCAGCGACCTGCAACCCGGCGACCTGGTGTTTTTTGACACCGAAGGCGGCGGCCGTGTGTCGCATGTGGGCATCTACCTGGGAGACGATCAGTTTGTCAGTGCCAACAGCTATCAGGGCCGCGTCACGGTGGACAGCTTGCTGACCGACCGGTACTGGGCCCCGCGTTTTCTGCAAGGCCGCCGGATTCTGGACGCCCCACTGGCATCCGCTCGTCCCTGACCGATCAATGGAAAAGGCGGCCTGCTCTGGCCTGGCCGCCCTATAAATCCTTATGTTTTGCCGTTCACCGAATGGGCTTAGACGAACTTCGGTCAATCTGCCTGGCTTCACCAGATACAAGTGAGACTTAGACGCCCTTAAGGCTCGTCACTCAGGTCTTCGGTCTCTAGAATGGCCCGGTATTCCTCGATGTTCTCGCCCTCACCCAGTTCGCGGGCAATTTTCTCGATGGCCAGGCGCACCACTTCACTTTTGCTAATCAGTCGTTCGGGGCTGGACAGTTCGTAAGCGGTGCGGGTCAGCAGAGCGTCCTGCTCGTCGCTAATCACCACCTGCAACCGTTTGCGTTCCTTCTTGGGCATGACTCTCCTGAAGAGTGGGACGCGGACACCTGCTCACCGGCAGAAAGTGAAGTGCTGGGGCGGGCTTCGCAGCGGCAGCGTATCACGCACGGTGAGGCGCCTCAACATGAGCCTCATGGTCAGCGCCGGCGCATGGCCCGCCTCATCCGCCGGGCAGGCCCAGCCTGTATGGTCGCTCTGGACACACGTTGAGGTAGATGTGTAACATGCACCAGTACTGCGCACGCCTCTCGGCGCTGGTCCGCGACTTCTCCCACCCAAGGATGACCCCACCCATGCAATTGACCCCACTGCACCTTCAGGGAGGCCGCGAACTGCGCGGCGAAATCGCCGTTCAGGGCAGCAAGAATGCCGCGCTGCCCATTATTGTTGCCAGCCTCCTGAGCCGCGAAAAGGTCACGCTGCACGGCGTGCCGCGCCTGAGCGACGTTCACACCATTCTGGAACTGCTGGCGCACCTGGGCACCCAGCACGTCTGGGCCGGCGACAACACCCTGGAACTGCACACCCCCGAGATTCTGAACACCGACGCGCCCTACGCCCTGGTGAGCAAGATGCGCGCCAGTTTTATCGTGCTGGGCGCCATTCTGGCACGCGCTGGACAGGCCACGGTGTCTATGCCGGGCGGCTGCGCCTGGGGCCCGCGCCCAGTGGACCAGCACGTCAAGGCGCTGCGGGCGCTGGGCGCCGAGATCACCGAAGACGCCGGCAACTTTGACGCCCGGCGCAGCGGGAGCCTGAGCGGTCACTTCATTTTCGAGCTGCTGACGGTGGGCGGCACCCACAACGCCATCCTGGCGAGCGTGCTGGGTGACGGCGTGGTCACGCTGGAAAACGCCTCGATTGACACCGATGTCGTGGAACTGGTGGGCTTCCTGAACAGCATGGGCGCCGATATTCAGGGCGCGGGCACCAATATCCTGACCATCCGGGGCGTGCCCAGCCTGCGCGGCGGCGAATACACGGTGATTCCCGACCGTATCGAGGCCGGCACGTTCATGATGCTGGCGGCAGCCACCCGCAGCCGCCTGACGGTGACCAACGTGCGCCCGGAGCACCTGCGCGCCGTCACCGGCAAGTTGCAGGAAATGGGCGTGGAGATTCTGGAAAGCGGCACCAGCCTGGTGGTGGACGCGCGCGGCCGCGACCTGAAGCCGGTCAATATCACCACCCAGAGCTACCCCGGCTTTCCCACCGACCTTCAGCCGCAGATGAGCGCCCTGCTGGCGACCGTCGCCGGCACCAGCGTGGTGCAGGACCCGGTGTATCCCGACCGCCTGACCCATGTGGCCGAACTGCACCGGATGGGGGCCAACATCACCGTCAGCGGCTACACCCAGGTGATTCAGGGTGGACCGCTGCGCGCCGCGCCGGTCAAGGCTGCCGACCTGCGTGCTGGTGCCGCCCTGTTCATCGCCGGCCTGACCTGCGAGGGCGAGACCGTCATTGACGGCGTGCAGTACCTCAACCGGGGGTACGAGCGCCTGGCCGACCGCCTGCGCGGCGTGGGAGCCAACGTGGCCCAGAACGACCTCGCGCTGGCGATGGACTAAAGCCCAACGGGCAAGGGCGCCCCGGCAAATCAGCCAGGGGCGCTTTCGTTTGGTTCTGATACGGACCCCGACCCTTCTCAAGCAAACTGCCGGGTGGAATCCGAGCGGACTTGGAAAGCCGCGCAGCAGGGCGAACAGGAGAGGGTACGGATTGCCACGAGATGGAAGCGCAGAGGTGCCTTTCCTTGCTGTGCTTCAACTCAGCGGAAGGCGTACTACGCGCTGATGCCCTTGCTGCCGTGCAGCGTCCGTTCCACGGCGTCCGTGACCTCGCGCTCAAAGCGGCGCAGATGTTCGCGCAGGCGGTCCAGTTCGGGGGCGCCCAGGTCGGGCAGCCACAGCACGCTCCGGCCCAGCACGGCAAAGGTCAGCGGCGCGCCCTCGTCCAGGTCATCTTCATCCACGGGGTCCAGGTTCAGGGCGCCGTAATCCAGGCCCTGGTTGAGCAGGTTCATGCCCATCAGGATGTCTGGGAGGCTATCTTCCTCGACATACAGGTCAAGGTCAAGGTGCAGGCGCACCACCACGCCGCCCTGCGGGTCGGCCTCGGCAAACAGGGCCACGCGCGTCTCACCGTCCTGCACCAGAGCGCCGTCCTCGACCGCTTCGACGGTCAGACCACTCTGTTGCAGCGCCGTCATGATGCGCCGCAGTTCCGTTGAAGCTGTCATGCGCCGGAGTATAGAGCGCCCCTGCGCTGGGTCATGGTCAGGTGCGCACGGTCAGCCGGAGCGGTCAGAGGCATCTGGGGCACGAACGAGCTGTGCGTCAGGCGGTGTTGTGGCCCACGCCGCTGTTCAGCCCTACAGCAATCGAATGAAGGTAACCAGGGCTGAAGTTGATGCCGTGCTCAGCGCAGCAGCGCGGCTCAGGGACAACACCAATGAGCCGAAGAGACTCCTCAAGCGGCAAAATGGGCCAGCCAAGGTCATGCTTCTGCACTGACCCAGAAGAACAAAGGGCGTATGTTCCTTTAAGCGTGGTAGACCCAGGCGCCCTGGTCTTCCTGCCAGGTGCGGTAGAGCTGCCCCAGCAGCCGCAGATGTTCGAGGTGGGCCAGGGTTTCGGCCAGGGCAAAGCGGCGCCCACTGATGTTCAGGTCGCGTGGAAACATGGCCAGCGACAGGTCATACGCGGTGCGCGGCGCACTGGCGGCCTGGGCCGCCATAAAGTCCAGGCGCTCGTGGTGATGGGCGCGCAGTTCGCGGGCGCGGGCCTGCACGCCGATCATCAGCGGGCCGTGGTGACCCACCACCGCGCGGGCCGGGTTCAGGGCTTCCAGTTTGCCCAACGTTTGCAGGTAGTCGCCCAGGGGGTCAGGGCGGGTGTAGGCGTACAGGCCCACATTCGGGCTGATGCGCGGCAGGATGGCGTCTCCGGCAATCAGGACGCTGTCCTGTTCGCTCCAGAGCCCCAGGTGCCCGTCAGCGTGGCCGGGCAGCCACAGCACCTCCCAGGGGCGGCCAGAGAGCGTGACCTCCTGGCCCTCACGCAGCGGCTGCACGCGCCCGGCGGGCTGCACCCGCTCACGTGTGCGGCGGCTGTCAGCTTCTAGGGTGGCCAGAGTTTCAGGCGGCAGGCCGTGGTCGCGCAGGTGTTTGATGTGGCCCGGCAGCCACTCTTCCCACAGGTGCCAGTAACGTTCTCCCCGGCCAATCTCGACATCCAGCATGAAGACGGCGGCGCCGCTACGTTCCTCGACCACCCCGGCCAGGCCATAGTGGTCCGGGTGATGGTGCGTGATGACGACGCGGTCTATATCCGGCCAGTGCAGCCCCAGGGCGGCCAGGCCGGCCTCAATGGCAGCCCGCGCCTCGGGGGTATCCAGGGCAGTGTCAATCATGGTGACGGGGCCGCCCGGCGGGGCGTCCAGCAGCACCGTCACAAAGCCCATGGGGTAGGGAATGGGCACCTGAAGGGCGTACAGGTCGTTCAGCACCGGCGTGAGGAGGGAAGGGGCGCTCATGCCCGGCAGGCTAGCACCGCGTCTGGGGCACCTGAGGAGGTCGCCGCTCAGCCCTGGGTGAACGGAGCTGAGCGGGCCGCGCCGTCCTTAGCGCACGATGCAGGTGTAGGCCCCCGCCGTCAGCGCACACTCGACCAGGCTGACCTGCGCGTCGCTGACCCGCACCAGCAGGGCCTGGGCACTCAGGGCGCGGTCGCGCGGCGTCACGTTGACCGCCAGCACGCCAGGGCGCACGCTCAGGTCCAGGGGTTGTCCTGGCAGTGCGGCGCCCACCACTTGCCGCTCCACACTCACCTCGGCGGCAACGGGGCTTTGTACGCGCAGGGTCCCGGCCAGCGGGCGCAGGGTCAGGTCAACCTGGGTGACGCGGTCCCCGCTCACAGTGACGCGCTGCGTGGCCGGACGGTAACCCTCGCGCGCCGCACTGACCTCCAGGGAACCGGGTGGCAGGTCATTCAGGTCCAGCGGCGCGGTGCCGGCCAGGCGGCCCCCCACCCGGAGCTGAGTGCCGGGCACATTGGTGGTCACGCGCAGGCTGCCCAGGCGTTCGGCCCGGTAAACGGTGGTGGCGACGGTGTAGGCGCTGCGGGGCGCCGCGCTGGTGGCCTGCTCGACCGCCCGCGCCACCTCGTTCACGCTGCGCGCGTCCCTGACGCCCTGCAAGTTCAGCGGCCCCAGACTGGCCACCGTGAACACCTGGGTAAACCCCTCGGCCGGGGGCAGCGGCAGGCGGGTGGCCTGGCCCGGCACAGTCGTGACCGTTTCACTGAGCGCCGCGCCGCCGCTGGGCGGCACCACAATCGCCGTCACCTGGGCCGTGCGGTCGGTCTGAACGATCAGGCCGCCGGGCCCCGGCACCCGGTAAAGGTTGGATTCACCTGTGATGGGGCGCAGGGGCGGGGTGTCCAGCGCGGCGCTCAGGCGCACCCCGGCGTCGGGGTTGGCGCGCAGGGGGGCGGGGACACAACTGCTCAGCAGACCGCCAAGGGCGAGAAAGACCGCAAGCCGTTTCATGGTTTCAGGGTAAGGCGGCCCAGACCCGGCGCGGAAGAGAGCGCCTGACGAGACCTTGAACTTCTGGCTGTCACAGCACACCCGCCCGGCACACTGGGCACCGGGCGGGCAAGGCTAAAGAAGAGTTCTTTACTGCAGGCGCTGCATGATGGCCTGGAGGCTGGCGCTGTCGGCCCAGCTCATGCCCTTGTCCACGTACATGCGGGCCATGGTGGTGTCGCCGCGCTGCAGGGCCAGGTACGCCAGTTTGGCCGCGCTGAGGGAAGCCCACTGCTTTTCCTGGTCGGTCAGGTCACCCAGACGGGTCCAGGCGTTGTAGGCGTTGATCCACCACTGGGTCTTGGTGTACAGCTGGGCCAGGTAGGCGCTGTAGTCACGGTTGCCCGCTTCCATGCTGGCGGCGTAGTACGCCGAATCCACAGAGGCCTTCCAGAGCGTGCGGTCATAGAAGGGCACGGGGTACGCCACGTCGGCCTGCACCGCGTATTCCTGCGCCTTGGCGAAGTTATCACTGGCGCTCATGGTCATCGGGCCCGACATTTCCATGGTGTCGGTGGTCGTCGTGGTGGTCTCCATGGTCGTGTCCGTGGTGGTTTCGGTGGTGGTCTCCGTGGTGGCCGGTGCCGTGTCAGTCGTCGTGGTGTCCTGAGCGGCGGCCAGGCCTGCCAGGGCGAACGCGGTCAGCATGAGAATCTTCTTCATAACAGTTCGCATCTTAGGCCGTACCCTGGGCAGCGTCCATACGCCGCCTCGCGCCAATCCCTGACCGTAAAGGGTCCGTAAAGGAGTACACGTTTAGATGAGGAACAGCCACGTTTTGCCCTTGCTCTCCCTGATGACACTGGCGGTTTTCTCGGGCGCCGCTGCCCAGGGGACCCCCACGTTCGCCGCACCAAAAATTGATGTTTTCAAAGAGCTGCGCGTGATTTCTGGCGTGTCAGTGGGCGCCAGCGGCGACCTGACCTTCGTGGGGTCAGACGCCCGCGTGCACCGCACCGACGCCAAGGGCAGCGAGAAGTGGTCCTTTCTCATGGGGGACCTGGGGCGCGCTTATCCAGTCGTGACGCCGCAGGGCACCACCATTGCCGCTTCTTACGACGATACGGTCTACGCCATTGACGCGGCTGGCAAGCTGCTGTGGAAACTGAAGCTGGACGGCGACATCTTTGCCACGCCCGCCCTGCGGGCCGACGGCAGCGTCGTGGTGGCCACCGCCGGGGGCACCGTTCACGCCATTGACAGCGCGGGCAAGGCGCTCTGGAGTTATAAGGTAGGGGCGCCCGTGTTCAGCAGCCCCGCCGTAGGCGCGGACGGCACCATCTACTTTGGCGCCCAGAACAACCGCATGCACGCCCTGACGCCGGACGGCCGCCTGAAATGGACCTATCTGGCCGGCTCGCTGGTGTTCAGCAGCCCGGCCATCGGCCTGGACGGCAGCGTGTACTTCGGCTCCAGTGACCGCCGCATCTACGCCTTGACCCCCGGTGGTCAGTTGAAATGGCGCGTGCAGACGGGCCTCTTTGTCAATGCCAGCCCCATCATCACCAGTGGTGGTGTGGTCGTCGTGGGCAGTTACGACGGTTCGCTGTACGCCCTGAATTCAGGCGGCGAAACCGAGTGGACCTACAAGGCGGGGGCGGCCATCGCGGCCTCGGCAGTGGAGCTGAGTGACGGCACGGTGGTCGTGCCGGACCTGAGCGGCACCGTGCATGCCGTGGGCAAGGCGGGGCAGGCGCTGTGGCAGATCAAGACGGGCAAGAAGATCGACACCGGCCTGAGCGTCAGCGACCAGGGCAGTCTGTATTTCACGACAGACGGCGGCGGCCTGAACATCATTCAGAAGCAGCGCCCGCTGGCTGTGGGCCCGTGGACGACTTTTCACGCCAGCCCCTCGGCCTGGGGCCGCGTGCCCACGCCCATTGACCTGCAGGCCCAGACCCAGGCCCGGCGCGCGGCGGCCACAGCGGTGCTGGCGGCGCTGCCGCCCGGCACGCCTACGGCGCCGGCCCAGCCCGCGCAGCCGCCAGCGCCCACCCAGGGCACCAAACCGCCCCAGCCTGGGCAACCTGCCGTTCAGCCTGGACCGGCGACTCCTTCCCAGCCGGCGCAGCCCACCCAGCCCGCCGCCCCGGTGCTGACCCCAGCCCAGCAGGCCCAGGCCGCCGCGCGTAAGGCCCGCAGTGAGGCCGGTCAGGTGTGGCTGCCCCTGACCGAAGCGGCCGCTGCGCTGCGCTTGCCCGTGCTGAACGTCACGGCCCGCACCGCCACGCTGCGGGTGGGCACGGCGCGGGTGCCGGTCACCGTGCGGCGCTTTGCCCGCGAGGTGTATGTGCCGCTGGCCGCCCTGAGCGAGCTTCCCGGTGTTCAGGTGCGGCTGGGCCGGGCGCCCGCCGCCGTTCTCCTGAGTGTAGGCGGGCAGCAGATCAGCTTTCCTGTCAATCTGTCTCAGCTCGTTCCGCTGACTGGTCAGGTGGAATACAGCCGCGTGCTGCGGTAGGTTCACAGGTCAAACACAGTCCCGCCGGTTTAGAGCCGGCGGGACTGTCTGTTGGTGGAGTCGAGGGGGATCGAACCCCTGACCTCGTCATTGCGAACGACGCGCTCTCCCAGCTGAGCTACGACCCCAAGAGGCGACCAGGACTGTAGCATGCGCCCGGAAGCCAGCGCAAGCAAATCTGGACACCGCCCTGGCCGGTGCCGAGTGCCAGGGCGTACACTCGCGCCATGAGTGCGCCCGCCACGCCCGCCCCTGCCGCGACCGGCAGCACAGAGGACCGTTTCGCCTACAAATTTGGCCAGGAAGGCATCACCTTCGATGACGTGCTGCTGCAGCCCCGGCACTCTCAGGTGCTGCCGCACGAGGTCAGCTTAGAGGCGCAGCTGACGCGCCGGGTGCGGCTGAATATTCCCTTCGTGTCGGCGGCCATGGACACTGTCACCGAAACCAGTATGGCGGTGGCCCTGGCGCGTGAAGGCGGCATTGGCGTGCTGCACAAGAACATGCCCATTGACGCACAGGCCGAGATGGTACGCAAGGTCAAACGCAGTGAGAGCGGCATGATCGTTGATCCCATCACGCTGCCGCCCCATGCCACGGTGGGCGAGGCAGACCGCCTGATGGGCGAGTACCGCATCAGCGGGGTGCCCGTCACGGACCCGGCGGGCCGGCTGCTGGGCATCATCACCAACCGCGACATGCGCTTTATTGACGACCTCAGCACGCCCATCCGCGACGTGATGACCAGCGAGAACCTGGTCACGGTGCCGGTGGGCACCACCCTGGAAGAAGCCCAGGAGATTTTCAAGCGCCACCGCATCGAAAAACTGCTGGTGGTAGACGGCGAGCAGCTGCGCGGCCTGATTACCATCAAGGACCTGACCAAGCGCGTCAAGTATCCCCGCGCCGCCAAGGACGCGCTGGGCCGCCTGCGCGTGGCCGCCGCCATTGGCGTGGGCGCCGACCTGATGGACCGGGCAGGCGCGCTGGTGCAGGCCGGGGCCGATGTGCTGGTGCTGGACAGCGCCCACGGCCACAGCCAGGGCATTCTGACCGCCCTGGAGCGCGTGAAGAACACCTTTGACGTGGACGTCATTGCCGGAAACGTGGCCACCCGCACCGGAGCGCGCGACCTGATCCTGGCCGGTGCCGACGCGGTCAAGGTGGGGATCGGGCCTGGGTCCATCTGCACCACCCGCGTCGTGACGGGCGTGGGGGTGCCCCAGATCACGGCCATCTTCGAGGCGGCCTCGGCGGCGCTAGAAGCGGGCATTCCCGTGATTGCCGACGGCGGCATCAAGCAGACCGGCGACGTGTCCAAAGCCATTGCGGCCGGCGCCAGCGTGGTCATGATGGGCAGCATGCTGGCCGGCACCGACGAGTCCCCCGGCGAGACGATTCTGCGGGACGGCCGCCGCTACAAGAGCTACCGGGGTATGGGCAGCCTGGGCGCGATGGACCAGGGCAGCGCCGACCGTTATTTCCAGAGCGGCAGCCGCAAGTTTGTGCCCGAGGGTATTGAGGGCATCGTGGCCTACAAGGGCACGGCCGGCGAGGTGATTTATCAGTTCGTGGGCGGCCTGCGCAGTTCCATGGGCTACTGCGGCGCGCCCGACCTCCAGACCCTGCGGGACACGGCGCAGTTCGTGCGGATTACGGGGGCCAGCCTGGTGGAAAGCCACCCCCACAGTGTCACCATTACCAAAGAGGCGCCCAACTACGGGGGCCGGTAACCCTACAGGAGATACCTGAAGAGGCGGTCCTTCCCTAGTGCAGCGGGCGCTGTATGGGGTTGGGGCCGCCTCCAGTGATTCCCTAGCTATTCGGTGGGTCAGTTCGCATGATGCTGTAGAGCATGACCGTCTTGTGTGGCCCTAGCCGGCCGCCGCGCCGGAGCCGCCGGCCGATTCAACTGGGCCGGGCCGGTGTCTGATGCTGCCCTGGCGGGGTCAGCGGGATCCCTTGACCGGGCTGTGGCAGCGTGCCGCCCTGGAGACCCTGCCCCAGCCGGGCCCCGGCGCCCTGGCCCTGGTGGCGGTCAATAGCCTGCAGCACATCAACGAGGAGCGGAGCTGGAAGGCCGGCAACCGGCTGATTCGCGCCGCCGCCCTGCACCTGCGCCGGGCGCTGCCGTCCACTGCCCTGCTGGCGCGCTGGAACGGAGACACGCTGCTGGCCGTCGTGCCGGGGCTGTCCCTGGTGGGCCTGGACCTGCGCCTGTGCGAGCTGCCCCGGCGCGTGCCCACGCCGCTGCCGGACCAGCCCGCCGTGGTGTACGGCCTGAGTGAGTGGCGGGGCGGGGCCGACCTCAGCCGCGCGGTGACGGTGGCCGACCACGACCTGTACCTGGCCAAAGGAGCAGGTGAGGTCTCAACCCAGGCGCTGGGTGAGGAGCGGGGGCTGTTTGATTTCTCGGTGGAGCTGGCCCACCTCACCGATCCCGAGGACATCATCCGGCGTGGTCTGCGCCTGACCCGGCAACTGCTTCAGTTTGAGGGCGCCATCTACACGATTCTGGAAGGCGAGAGCTTCCGGTCGGTCTATCAGGAGACGGACCCGGCGCTCGCGTTCACCACCTTTGAGGTGGGCCGGCTGTATCCGCTGACGGGCCTGGGTCTTCAGGCGGTGCGTGAACGGCGCACGGTGGTCAGCGTGGACCTGCACAACGACCCTCGCACCGCTGGGCGTGCCCGGACCAGCCAGCTGCGCAGCCTGATGGTGACCCCGGTGGAATGTGGCGGCCGGGTGGTGGGGATGCTGGGCCTGTTTCAGATCAGCACCTGGCGGGCCATGCCGCCGCGGGTGCAGCGGGTGCTGGAACTGGCGGCGCTGCGGCTGGGGCACGCCCTGGAACTGAAAGGGGCCGTCTCGGCGGTGCGCCGCACCCTGGAAGGGGGGCTGCTGGGGCTGGGGGTGGCCCTGGAAGCCCGCGACCTGGAAACCCACGGCCACACGCGGCGGGTGGTCGAGGCCAGCGTGCGGCTGGGGCAGGCGCTGGGCCTGGAAGGCGAGACGCTGGATCAGCTGCGTCAGGGGGCCTACCTGCATGACATCGGCAAGCTGTCCATTCCAGATCGCATCCTGCTCAAGCCGAGCCGCCTGACTCCAGAGGAGTGGCGGGTCATGCAGAGCCACGCCCTGACCGGGGCGTCCTTTGCCGCCCACATTCCCTCCCTGTCGGCCGGTGCCCTGCGGGTCATCTGTTCCCACCACGAGCGCTGGGACGGTCAGGGCTATCCCGAGGGGCTGGCCGGCGAGCAGATTCCGCTGCTGGCCCGTATTTTTGCCATCTGCGATGTCTACGACGCCCTGACCAGCGAGCGCCCTTACAAACACGCCTGGACCACCCAGGCCGCCTGCGCTGAAATTGCCGCCCAGGCGGGCCGCCAGTTCGACCCCCAGGTGACGGAAGTTTTTCTGCGTTTAAGTGCCTCTTTGTCTACCTTCTGGGACCTGCGCGCGGAGGCCGCTGACCTCGCGCGGCCGGGTCAAGCCGACTGACCTTAGGCCGGTGGGGAATAGAGACGGGGCGCCGTCTTGCTGGCAGTTCCTGCGTGCCCTGGTGCCTGCGGCGCAGCTTCATCGGTCACATGTGCGCTCTCTGCCCTTTTCCTGGTTTGCACCGTGTTCCCGGAACAGACCCCCGTCAGCGCTGGGGCGTAGCCTGTGGGGGTGAACCGCCTGCTCCGTGCCCCCCGTGAACCTGTCAACGCCCTGACCCACTGGGGCGGCGCGCTGGCTGCGCTGCTGGTGCTAGGGCCGCTGCTGGCCTGGGCGCATTCGCGTGGGCTGGCGCTGTGGCCGTTCGTGGTCTTTAGCGTCAGCATGGTGGCGCTGTACGCGGCCAGTGCCAGTTACCATTCCTTCCGGCCAGGCGAACGCGGGCTGGTGTGGCTGCGCAAACTGGACCATGCAGGCATCTTTCTGCTGATTGCCGGGAGCTACACCCCTGTCGCCTACTACGGCCTGGACGGGGTGTGGCAGGGCGCGGTGCTATGGCTGATCTGGGGCATTGCCCTGAGTGGCGTCGTGCTGAAGCTGGTGACCATGCGGCTGCCGCGCTGGGTCAGCACCGCCCTGTATCTGGGAATGGGGTGGCTGGCGGTGCTGTTCCTGCCGCAACTGGCGCGCGGCCTCAGTGCCGGCGCGCTGGCCTGGCTGGCGGTGGGCGGAGTGATGTATTCCCTGGGCGCCGTCATTTACGGCACCAAGCGCTGGAACCCGCGCCCTGGCGTGTTTGGCTTTCACGAAATCTGGCACTTGTTTGTTCTGGCTGGCACCGCCGCCCACGTCGCCATGATGTTTCAGCTGGGGTAGGCAGCAACAAAAGAGAGGAGGCCAGGGGCACCCCCTCTGGCCTCCTCTGCTGTTCAGTTCAGCTAAATGCCAATCAGGCCCACGACCCAGCCCTGCACCGTGCGGATGATCCCGCCAATTTGCCCGCTGAACAGAAAGATAAAGACCATGACCAGCACGAAGCTAAACGGCTGGGCTTCAAACTGCGCCAGGCTGCGGCCCAGCGACGGCACCAGGGCGCCCAGAATGCGGCTGCCGTCCAGCAGCGGAATGGGAATCAGATTAAAGACCGCCAGCACGATATTGATGCTCAGGACGGTCATCAGAATCAGAAGGGTGAGCGAGGTCAGGGGCAGCAGTTTGAGGAGCACGGCGCACACCACCGCAATCAGGACGTTGCTCAGGGGGCCGGCCGCCGACACCCACAGCGTGCCCCAGCGCCCCAGGTTGTTCGGGTTGATGGGCACTGGACGGGCAAAGCCAAAGCCCACGAACAGCAGCAGCAGCGTGCCAAAGGGGTCCAGGTGCTTGATGGGATTCAGGGTCACGCGCCCGTAGCGCCGGGGCGTGGGGTCGCCCAGCCGGTCGGCGGCCCAGGCGTGGGCAAATTCGTGAAAGGCCAGAGACAGCACCAGCGCCAGCGCCACCACCACAAACGCCAGCGGATTTTCGCTCAGCAAAGACAGAAGACCCATAGACCCTCAGTGTAGGGGGTTGGTCTGGGCCTGCTGCGCCACAAAGGCCCGGAGGGCGGCGCGTTCATCCTCGGCGCTGCGCAGTTGCCCGGCGCGGCGCCCGGCGGCCAGGTGCGCCAGCGCCTCGCCCACAGCCCGGCCCGGCGGCACGCCCAGCGCCAGCACATCCTTGCCGGTCAGGCCCTCGTAGGCGTCTGGGCGCAGCAGCGCGCGCAGTCGGCGTTCGGGGGTGCCGGCCGGGTAAAAGGTGTCGCCCAGCGCGCGGGCCAGCAGCAGGCCAGGCCGGTCGCCCAGGCCCAGCCGGGTTGCCAGCGCTGCCGGGTCGGGGGCTGCGTGAAGGAGGGCCGCCGCGTAGACTTGCGGAGAGACTGTGGCCCCCTCATCCTGCTGGGCGTCCAGCGCCAGCAGCAGGGCTGGGTCGGGCAGCAGGGCGCCTGCGCCCCACTCCCGCAGCAGGGCCGCCGCCCGACCTGGCCGGGGTTCGTGGAATAAGAGGTTCAGCTCAGCCCATAAGCGCGGGGTCTGCCCGGCCACCGCCAGGGCAGCGGGCACTTGCAAGAGCAGCTCGGGGTGGGCGCTCAGACCCAGCCGGGCACCCAGCCGCGCCCCACGCACCAGGCGGCTGGCGTCTTCATGGAAGGAGTGGAGGTGCAGGGGCCGCAGCACCCCCGCATCCAAGTCCTCTAGGCCTCCAGTTGCGTCCAGCAGGGTGGGCGCTGCGTCCGCCCGCACCCGCAGGGCCAGGGCGTTCACGCTGAAGTCGCGCCGCCGCAGGTCGTCCTCCAGAGAGCCGGGCTGCGGCACCGGATTGCCGCCCGGCACCGGGTAGGTCTCCCGCCGCGCGCGCACAAGGTCGGCGGCGCGTCCACCCGGCAGGGTCAGGGTGGCGTTGTCAAAGGCTGGATGGTGAACGAAGGGCAGGCCCGAAGCGTGGGCCAGCGCCGCCACCTCGCCGTCCGGCACGACCACATCCAGGTCCAGCGGCGAGCGGCCCAGCAGGGCGTCGCGCACCGCCCCGCCAACCAGGGCCACGCCCGCTGAGCCCGCCTGAGCGGCCAGCGTGGACAGCCAGGCGCGGTCCTCTGGTCTCAGCTGTGCCCAGACCCGCTGGGCCGCCTCGGTCACGGCTCCTGCGTCTGAAACGACGAGGCGTCTAGGGTCAGCCCGACCTCGCGCTTCTCCTCGCCGCGCACCACTGTCAGGGTCACGGTGTCGCCCTGCGCCTTGTCAATCAGGGCCGCCTGCAGGTCTTCAATGGCGTCCACCGTCTGACCGTCTACCGCCGTGATGACGTCGCCGCCCAGCACCACGGCGCCGCCTGGAAAGCGCTGCGGCTGGGTGCCCGCCCGCAGGCCTGCGCGGGCGGCGGGGCTGTTCGGTTCGACCTCGCCCACCACCAGGCCGCGCTCGGGGAGCTTCAGCTGCCGCTTGCCGGACGAGGACAGGACGCTCAGGCCCACGGGCAGCTCGCCCTGGCGACTTTGCACCAGCAGGCCCGCCCTGACCCCGATGACCGGCGCGTACACCGTGCCGCCGCTGGCGGCTTGCAGGCGCGGCAGCAGGCTCCTGGCGGTGTTGATCGGAATGGCGAAGCCCACACCGGCGCTCTGGCCCACCCCCGTACTTTGCCCGCTGGGCGAATAGATCTGGGTGTTGATGCCAATGACGCGCCCGCCGCTGTCCAGCAGTGGCCCGCCGCTGTTGCCAGGGTTGATGGCGGCGTCGGTCTGAATGGCCTTTTGCGTGATGCCCTGGCCGCCGCTGGCCGAAAAGCCGATGGGAATCTGGCGCTCGGTGCTGCTCACGATGCCCTCGGTCACGCTGAAATCCAGGCCGAAAGGTGCGCCCATAGCAATGGCCTTCTGGCCGGGGCGCAGCGCGGCGCTGTCGCCCAGCGGAATAGGGCGGATAAGACTCCTGGCCAGCTTCGGCGCCCGAATCAGGGCCAAGTCGTACTGTGGGGCCAGCCCAATGACCTCGGCTTCCACGCTGGTGTCCTGGTCCATAACCCGCACGGTGATGCGGTCGGCGGCGCCTTGCCCTGACTCATCGGCCACGACATGGTAGTTGGTCAGGATGTCGCCGGCCTGATTGACAAAGAAGCCGCTGCCCAGGCCCTGCCGCACCTCGTCCTGTTCGCCGCCCATCATCATCATGAAGGGGTCCTGCGCCACCACGTCCTCGGTGCTGATAAACACCAGGCCCGGCTCGAAACGGGCCACCACGTCGATGGTGTTCTGTTCGTTCTGTAACTTCGCGGCCGCTTCCTGGGCCGGGGTGGTGGCGCTCTGGGGCTGCGGGGCCGTCTGCGCGCCTCCGAGCGGCACCTGGTCGCGCAAGAAGGTCGCGCCCAGACCCAGCCCAATCAGTACCAGCACGATGCCAACGCCTCTGCCCTTCATGGGGGCCATTATCCGTCAGATGGCGCAGGCGACCTGAAGCCCCGGTGTGGTCTGCTTTAGGGATGGCTGATCTGAAAGAAGCGGCCCGCACCCTGCGCGCCGCGCTGGGGGATTTTTTGGAGCGGGACCGGACCGAGGGCGTCTTTCATCTGGCCCAGGGTGGTCCCGGCGCGGTCCCTACCCTGGCGGACCTGGACATGCCCGAGGTGCATCTGGACCTGCTGCCCGAGGTGCCCACAGCGGCCCAGGCACAGGTGCTGACCACGCTGGGCTATGGGCGGGCGGGTCCGGGCGTCTGGACCCATCCGGGGGGCTGGCGCCTGGTGGTGTGCGGCCACAGCACCAGCTGGCGCGCCGAGCAGGCGGCGCTGCTGGCCCTATTGCGGGCCGACCCGGCGGCTGCCCAGACGTACCGCGAAGTCTTTGGGCGTGCGGCTCGCGTGGCCGCTGACCAGGCGCTGGCTCCTTCGGCCCTGGCCCTGTATGCCCGCACCACGGGGCAGCGCGTGGTGCAGCAAGTGGCAGCGCTGCTGGCGCCTCTGAACACGCCGTGGATGTTCGCGGCAGGCGTGGCGCTGGACCTGCATCTGGGCGAGGTGACCCGGCCCCATGACGACGTGGATGTGGTGGTCGATATGGGGGCGCAATGTGAACTCCTGCCGCTGCTAGAAGGCTGGCGGCTGGATGTGCCGGTGGACGGCATGTACCAGCCGCAGACCGGTCCCCTGCAGCCGCCCCAGCATCAGTTCCATGCCCGGCATCCCTGCCTGAGCGGTGTGCTGATGCTGGACGTGCTGCTGACGGACCTGAGTGACGGCCTGTGGCACTACCGACGCGACCCGCGTATCACGCTGCCGCTGGGCCAGGCCCGCCGCCTGACCCCAGCTGGCCTGCCGTACCTGGCCCCTGAGGCCGCGCTGCTGTTCAAGGCGGGGGCGCCGGGCCGTGAGGTGCGGGCGAAAGACCAGGCGGATTTTGAGCGTGTGTGGCCTACCCTGAGTGTAGAGGGGCGGACGTGGCTGCGTGTGGTTCTGGAACAAACGCAGCCGGGGCATGGCTGGCTGGAACAGTTGGGATGAAAAAACCGCCCCCAGGGGAGGGGGCGGCGAGGGAAAATCTTTGCTTAGCGGCTCCCGAGCCCGTCAAACGTGTCAATGGGGAAACCATCCCATTCTACGGAAGGGTCAAAGGCGTCGCTGCCGTTGACGTCGCCTGTGGTTATGTTGGTCTTCCGGCGGAGAGTGCGGTCAAGTGTGCTCAGGCTGCCACCTGTCCAGGCCGATCCAGGATCATTTCCGATTTGGCCGAACGTGTCGACAACGGTGCCGTTGAGCACCAGGGAGAGGGCGTCATCTCCATTGAAATTGGTCACGTTGCTGGTGGCATTAGATTTGGCGGCCAGCGCAGTCCCAGCGCTGGCGTTGGTGATAACGAACGTCTGCCCAGGATTCAGCGGAACGGCGATGGTGTAGGTGTTCCCCACAGTGGTTGCCCCGTTGCTGTAAAGGTTCACGACCACCTGGTTGGCTGGAATGGTCTGGCCACTGCCGTTGTAAATCTCAATGGCCTTGTTGTTGGATGTGCCCTCAACATATTCACTGAAAAAGACACCTGCGTTCGTCGTGACACTGTTGACGGACACCGTAAACGTCGCCGTCGTGTCGCTTACGCCTGTACCCGTGCCGCGCACCGTCACCGTGTAGGTGCCGGCGGTTGCGCCTGTGGCATTGACGCTCAGGGTGCCGCTGTTGCCTGCGTCAGGCTGGGTGGTCACGGTCACCACAGGGGCTGTCCCGGTGCCCGTCACGCTGTCTACCCCCAGGGTGACGCTGCCCGTAAAGTTCGTGCGGCTGACATTGATGGTGTTCGTGGTGCTGGCGCCGGCCGTCACGCTGACCGTGCTGCTGGCAGGGGTGAGGCTGATGCTGGTCGTCTGCCCAGGTGGGTTGATGGGCGCCTGTGCGTTCAGGTTCAGGCCCACCAAGATGGGGTCGTGGTCACTGCTCCGGAAGGGATCAGCGCTGTAGAAGCTATTGACCTGCCCAGGCGTCTTGAACTCCTTGTTGTAGTCCAGAACGATGGGCTCGTCGGCGTTGATGTGCCACTTGGTCTTGCCAACCACCTGCGACGTCATGCTGGCTGAAGCAGTGGCCTGGTCCAGGCTGCCCCACTGGCCGTCAAACTGATACGAGTAGACGTTGTTCTCAAAGAGGTTGGCGTACCCGCCGCTAGCCAGGATGGTGAGTGGTTCTTCCTGCGCGTAGGCGTTGTAGTCGCCCAGCAGGATGCGGTCGTCTTCAGTTACGCCCGTGGGATTGGTGGCCAACCAGTTGACCAGCGCCGTCGCGGCGTTGCGGCGGGCAATATAGCCGTTGCCCTGGCCATCGCCAGTGTCGGCGTCGCTGGTGGCGGCGCAGGCGCTGCCCTTACTCTTCAGGTGCATCATGACGGCGGTAAAGCGCCCGCCGTTGGCCTTACTCTGGAAAGTTTGTGCCCAGGTAGGACGGTTGCAAGTATCGGCGTAAGTGGCACTGAACGTGTTGTCCAGAATAGCCAGTGTGCCCACAGCCTCCACGGCCGCCGCCTTATAAATCATGGCGACGCTGATGGCGTCGGTGCCGATATTGCGGCCGGGGTTGATGTAAGCGTAGGTGCCTGCGCCTGCTTCAGCATTGAGAGCATTGACCAGCAAGGCCACCGAGCTGTTGGCGCCCTTATCAAAGTCGTTCTGCGCTTCCAGAATGCCCAGCACATCGGTATTCAGCCCCAGAATCGCCTTGACGATCTTGGTCTGTTGACGCGTAAATTCGTCGCAGTCGTTGGCCCCGCGCGAGATGCTGCCGGTGCCGTTGGGGGTGCAGCCGCTGTTGCTGGTCAGCAGGGTCGTGAAGTAGTTCAGCACGTTCATGCTGCCCACGCGCAGGCCGACCTGGCCGTTCGTTGGCGCAGTGGTCAGCACGTTGTCCGGCGCGTTCTGACGGGGGTTGGTGTCCGTAATCTGCACGCCCGCCTGCGTCGCGTGAATGCGGTAGGTGTCGAGGCTGCCGCCTGAGCCAGCGTTCGCGCCGTCGTTGCTGAAGGTCAGCACGCCAGTGGCCGTGACGGTGTCGCCGCCGCGCAGGGTGTTGGCTGCACTCAGGGGCTGCCCGCCACGCGCAAAGATTTCAGGATCAGGGTTCTGAGCACGGGTACCGTCGTCAATGCGGATGTAGCGGTCCTTGGCGGCGACCTGATAGGCCGCGTTGGCCGCTGCGTTGGGCGCATTCAGCTGCGTGAAATTGGTAATTCGGGCGTCAGCGATATCAAAGCTGCCAAAACGGCCCAGAGGAAAGTTGTTGGTGACTTTCCCCGAAACCGTGACGCGCATCCCTTCGTATTGCTCACGCTGGGCAAAGGGTAGAGGCAGCGTCAGCGCTTGGGTGTCGGGCAGGGGCGCGCCAGTGCCCAAACGGGTGACGGTCAGGGTGCCACCAATCTGAGTGGCTGTAGAGAATTCGCTGGCGGTGCCAGTCACCCGCACCCGCTCACCTACGGCCAGATCGGCGGGGCAGGTGGTCGCGCAGTAGACGAACACGCCGTCACTGGTGGTGTTGATCCCGTCGCTGTCCACCACTTCTTCCTGAATGAAGAAGCCTTGCAAGGACCCCGTACCGCTCGCTGTGTTGACCGACGTGACCACGCCTTCCACCGTCACAGCCTGCCCTGACAGTGGCGTGGCCACGTTCCCACTGGGCGTGCTGCCCTGCACCTCGTAGATGCCGCGCAGGCCTGCCACGGTGCCGGGGTTATCGGCCACCGCAAAGACCAGGTTGAAGCTGAAGGGGTCGGCGTCGCTGATCTGGGTGCCCTGCAGCGGCACGCGCGCGGCAAAGGTGACCAGCTGGGAGGCCCCGGCCGCCAGGCTGGCGCTCTGCCAGCCCCGGTGGCTGATGTTGGGGGCGGTGGTGTCGGTGGGCAGGTTCAGGGTCACGCCAGCGCTGTCCAGGTTGGTCAGGAACGGCGTGGCAGTGGGGTCGGGCGCAATGGTGCCGCCCGAGTTGGTGTGCGCGACTTCCACGGCCATGCCGGCGGCGCTCACGGGCGCGCCGGTGCGGGTCTTGACCATGCGGAACGCGCTGCTTCCGTCGGTGGCGTAGCTGCCGTCCGTATCCACCGGAATAAAGGTGGGCAGGGTAATGGCGCTGCCGGTGTTGTTGGTCACGCTAAAGGTGGCGGTCATGTGAACGACCTTGTTCACCTCGTCCACCAGATTCACCATGTTGGTGCGGGTAAAGCTGAGCTGCTCGAAAGGAATCTCGGCGGCCTGGGTGTCCAGGGCGGAGCCGGCGCGGTGCACGCTGGCCTGGCCCTGGCCGCTGAGGCCATTGACGCGCAGTTCGTACAGGCCAAAGCTCCTGGCGGGATTGGGCTTGGTGGTTGTGACAGGCGCGGGGGCGGTGGGCGGCGTCACGGCGGTCGGCGCGCTACAGGCGCTCAGAGCCAGCAGGCCAGCCAGCAGCAGGGCGTTAGCGGTTTTCATACTCGCCTCCGGGCAGCGGCAAACCAGGCATGCCGTTAAAGGGAACAGACCCCACTAGGGTCACAGCTTCCCAGGCGCCCAGGGCGGTGACCTGCGGCGGAGTGTAAGCGGGGGCAGAGGCGACAGGCGAAACTTCAGGGGCACGTTGCTGCACGAAACTCCTTGACCTACAGGGGTGAAATCTGTCTGGTGACATTGATATGAAAATGAGACGAGCGCAAATATAGGCGAAAGATGTCAGCTTTTGTTAAGCAGGCAGAACTGGCGCAGGGAACAGCAGTTGTGCGCTCAGGTGCTGCCCTGCCGGTCAGGTACACGCGCCTCATGTGGCGTCTTCAGTCGCCTCAGGCCTTACCCTGAGCGGCATGTGGCAGGTGGCCGACGGCGTACTGGTAACGGATTTAGAGGATGAACTGGTGCTGATGCACGCGGGACAGGGCGAGATGTTCAGCCTGAATGCGTCGGGCCGCCTGCTGTGGCAGGCCCTGCCCGCCACCGAGGCCGAGTTGGCCGATCTGCTGACGCGCACCTTTGCGCTGGATGCTGGCCAGGCCCAGGCCGACGTGCAGGCGGTGCTGGTTGCCTTGCAGGCGCGCGACCTGATCCGGCAGGGCTGAAGTGCGGCCGTCTTCGGCTCCGCCTCTGCGGATATGGGCCTCGCTGGGCGCGCAGGTTCACTGCTCGCCCGCCGTCCCCGAGGGCTGGGTCAGCGCGCTGCGGCACGACTGGGCCAGTAGGCCGCTGGCGCTGGCCAGCGCCACGCGGCAGATTCAGATAGAGGTGGGGCCGCTGCCGCCCGTACCAGCAGGAGCCCGCGTGCAGCCCGTCGTGTTGCCCGACTGGACAGTGCAGGCCCAGGTGGCCGGCGCTGAGGTCTGGCTGGAGGACCGTCTTCATGTGCGCGTGGGCACAGCCACCCAGATCACTGTGACCGAAGACGGGGCGGGGCAGGACCTGTGGGCCGTGGCCCTGACCGAAGCGCACCGCGCGGCTGGCTGGCTGCCTCTGCACGCCGCGGTGGTGGCCGGGCCCGCCGGGGCAGTGGCCATCAGTGGCCCCAGTGGGGCTGGCAAAAGCACTGCCTGTCTGCGCCTGCTGGCTGCCGGGCGCCCCGTGATAGCCGAGGACCGGGCGTGGTGGGGGCCAGCGGGCGAGGTTACTGGGCTGGACCGGGTGCTGCGTGCCTTTGACGACAGCCTGGTCCAGTTTGCCCCGCATCTGCTGGGCGGGCCGCTAACGCGTGACATCAAAGGCAAGCGCGTGCTGCCCTTGCCGACGACTGGAGAAGGCGGGCTGCTGCTTGCCCTGTTGCTGCTGGGCCATACCGGCGACCTGGGTCCCGCTGCGCGGGTGCGCCTGGCCTGGGAGGCCACAGGCGTGCCGCTGACCTCGGCCGCACAGCAGGCGGCGGCAGCGGCGGTCCAGCGGCTCCTGCGCCTGCCCCTGCGTGCTGTCACGCGGGAAGAAGTGCTGGACGTGGTGGCCGAACTCGTGGACGAGCGTGAGGGTGGTTAGGGCCGTAGCCAGGAGAAGTCTGCTGCTGACCTCCATGCCCTGCTGCCGACATTAAGCGAGCGGGCGCACAACGGGCTCTAGATTGGCGCAAGAATGCCTCTAGCTCATCTCTGGGGCATTAACGTTCAGGCGTGCGCTCTGGAAAGGCCGGGGTCTCGAACAGCACCTGAAAATGCTGGCGGTTAAACGGTTCACCGTAGAGTTCCAGGGTGCCCCGGTCGTCCTCAATCCAGGCGTGGCCTGTCACGCCTGCGCCGCTGCGGGCCACGCCGCTGACAAACACTGCCGGGTGCCCCAGGCGCCGCAGCGCCTGATAGGTGGCGTAAGCGCGGGGCACGCATACCCCGTCCCGCCGTTGCCGGGGGTGCAGCCAGTGGGTCAGCAGCCGAGCCGCGCTGACTGGGCCGTCCAACCGAGGCCCGTGCAGCCGCGTCTGCACCGTAACAGGCGGGGTCCACCTGGCCAGGTGGCTGCGGGGGTCGCCGCCGCGCCGCATGGCGGCAGCAGCCCGCAGCACATCCGGCAGGGCGGCGGCCAGGTGAGGTGCCAGGGTCCAGGCCCGGCTAACCTTGCGCCACGGGTGGGGCCGGGACTGCACGCCGTCACGGGCGGCAGCGGGCACCACTTCGGCGCGGGTCCGGGCAGGGCGTAGCTCTAACTTGCGGTGGGCCGGGTCGCACAGGCGGCGAAAGGCGGCCCAGGTGTGCGCCGCGCCCAGCTGGGCCGCGTGCGCTGTTAGCGTCTCTTCGCTGGGACCATGCGGCAGCAGGCACGCCAGGTCCAGGTAATCCGCCGGTTTCAGCCCGCCCAGGTCGCCGCCCCAGCACCGGCCCAGGGCCAGCGTCAGGACTAGTTCGTCGGCTGGCGACGGGCGCAGCACCGGCACGCCTTCCCAGTCCACCGCCCGCGCCCGCTGCCACAGCCCCGTGGTCAGCTGAACGCTGCGGCTGACCGGCACATACGCGGTGGACAGCACGAAGCGGTGAATGTCCAGCCGCACCTGGCCGTCTGGGCTGTACAGGTGTGCGCTTTCGTGGGTCCAGTTCTCTGGCCAGGCGTGCTGACCGTCGCTGCGCCAACCGCGCGCCAGGGCCAGGTGAACAGCGCGCGTCACCGTCGCCTCGTCGGGGGGCAGCAATACGTCCACATCGCCGTAAAAGCGCTCGCTGGGTGTGGCGTACTCAAACTCGCTCAGGGCAAAGCCCTTGAACAGCAGCGCCGGAATGCCGGCCGCCGCCCACACCGCCACCAGGCCGCGCACCGCCGCACGAATCCGGGCGTGACGAACACCCAGGGCCAGCGCGTCGGGCCGCAGCGCCGCGCGCCAGGGATGCCCCTGCGGCAGCCGCGCGCGCAAGGCGCCGCCCAGCCCCGCCGCCCGCACCGGGGAGAGCCACGCGGCTTGCAGGTCGGCGGGGTCAGAGGTCAGGGCGCGCTGCACCACAAGAGGATCGGGGGCCATCTAGCGCATAGCCTAGAGCAGAAGCCAGGTCTAACTAAAAGGTCTAGCAGAGAGGCAGAGGAGACGGAGTTCCTGGAAGTGGCCTTCCGAAGCGCCACAAGCACAGAACATCCAAGAAACCACCGGATGTTTCAGAGCTGGACGGAATCCGTCTAAAGCCTCTTGGCAAAGCTGCCCTCAGGCGCGGGCATGAACACCGCCCTGATCCAGCGCCTCGATTTCCTCTGGGGTCAGCTGATAATGCTCGCCGCACCAGTGGCACACGATCTCCTGGCCGCCCGCCTCAATCATCTCCTGACGCTCGGCGGCGCTAAAGAATTTCAGGCTGTCGGCGGCCTTCTGGCGCGAGCAGCGGCACTCAAAACGGGCCGGCTGGGCTTCGGGGGCCAACTGCACGTCCAGTCCATCGGTGACGCGCTGGATGGTGTCCAGCAGACCTCCCCGGCGCAGGCTATCGGTGATCTGGCCCAGAGCGCGGATGTTCGCTTCCAGGCGGGCCAGCGTTTCGTCGGTCACGCCGGGCATGGCCTGCACCAGCAGCCCGCCGGCAAACGCCACCTGCTCGCCCTGCTCGTAGACCCCCAGCAGCACCGCATTGGGAATCTGTTCGGACACGCCCAGATAGGTGCTGACATCTTCGGCAATCTCGCCGCTGACCAGCTGCGCGCTGCCGGTGTATGGTTCCCCGTTGTCCAGCAGGCGGGTCACGGCCAGTTCGCCGTCCATGCCCACAATGCCGCGCACGTCCAGCTTGCCGTCGCTTTCCCGCAGCGGCAGGTCGGCCCCTGGCTGGCGCACGTAGCCGCGCACCCGCCCGTCCACGCTGCCCTCGGCCACAATCCAGCCCACCGGGCCGCCGCCTTCCACACGCACCGTCACGCGGCTGTCGGTCTTTTTGCCCAGCACCACGGCCAGCAGGGCGCTGGCGGTCAGGGTGCGGCCCAGGGCGGCGGTGGCCGTTTTGCTCAGGCCGTGGCGCAGCCGGGCGTCTTCGACGATGCGCGCCGAGTCCATGCCGACCAGGCGCAGGGTGCCGCCGGCCGCCGTGCCGCGCAACAGGTAAGAGGAAGACAAAGGTGCAGTCATCCCGCCACCTTACCCGGCGGCTGAGGGGGGTGGCTGTGGGTCGCCCCCCATTTTCGGGCAGGTGCTCACAGCCAGGAGCCCCAGCTTAATACTGCCCAGCCACCTTTCAAGTTGCAGGTGTCAACCCCCCACTTCCCCCCGAACCGTCTTCAGTGTTCAGGACAAAAGTTCTCACTTGAGCG
The DNA here is from genome assembly GCF_020166395.1 of Deinococcus betulae. Taxonomy (NCBI): domain Bacteria; kingdom Thermotogati; phylum Deinococcota; class Deinococci; order Deinococcales; family Deinococcaceae; genus Deinococcus; species Deinococcus betulae. Next base: position 78,316 of record NZ_JAIQXU010000012.1, read on the forward strand.
CCCTAGCATAAACAGTCATGCTCTGCTGCCTCATTTCTGCGGAGCAGCACCCAGATGCACTTGCCCTGAACACGCCGCTGGCCCAGACGGCCACGCGGTGAAGGAGTTTCCATGAAGTACACCCGTCCCCTGGGCGCTGCGGCGCTTGCCACCTTGGCCTTGACCCTGGCCGCTTGCAACAACCGCAGCGGCAACGCTGGAAACGGCACGGCCGATACGCTGGTCGTGCAGGAATCGGCCGACATCCCCACCCTGGACCCCGGCACCACCTACGACACCGCCAGCGGCCAGATTGTCGAGAACCTGTACGAGACGCTGCTGACCTACGACGGCAGCAGCATCAGCGAACTGGCGCCCCAGCTCGCCACCGAATGGAAAGAGGAGAACGGCGGGCGCGAATACCGCTTTACCCTGCGTGAAGGCGTGAAGTTTCACAGCGGCAACGACATGACCTGCGCCGACGCGGAATACAGCTTCCGCCGCAACCTCGTGACCAACACGGCCGACAGCGGCAACTGGTTTATCGCCGAGTCGCTGCTGGGCACCGGCGCCAACGCCAACGACGACAAGAGCATCACCTGGCAGCGCATCACGGACGCTGTGCGCTGCGACGACCAGACCCTGGTCTTCACGCTGCCCAAGACCGACCCGGCCTTCCTGGCCAAGCTGGCTTACGTGGGCCAGAGCATTGTGGACAGCAAGCACGCGGCCGAGATTGGCGAGTGGGACGGCACCGAGGCCACCTGGAAAGACGCGGTCGGCAAGGACCTGGCCGGCAGTCCCCTGTCGCAGAAGCCCAGCGGCACGGGCGCCTACAAACTGGTTGAGCGCTCGGCCACCGCCGTGACCGCCACCGCCTTTGAAGACTACTGGGGCGAGGCGCCGAAGCTGAAAAACGTGCTGATTCAGAAGGTGCCCGAATCGGCCCCGCGGATTCAGGCCTTCCTGGCCGGAGACGCCGACCTGATTGAAACGGGCGGCCGCGCGATCATCGAAGAGCAGCTGCGTGATCAGGACGGCGTGGTCGTCGTGGATGACCTGGCGGACACCACCGCTGCGGGCATCAGCCTGAACCAGAACATTAAGAAGGGCGGCGCGCTGGGCAGCGGCAAGCTGGATGGTCAGGGCATCCCCGCCAATTTCTTCAGTGACGCCGACGTGCGCCGGGGCTTCGTGGCCGCCTTCGACGTGCCCAAGTACATTGAGCAGGTGCAAACCGGTAAAGGCGAGGCCCGCAACTTCCTGCTGCCCGAAACCTTCCCGGGCTACGACGGCTCGGTGGAAACGGCCAGCTTTGACCCCGAAATCGCCCGCGCGGCCTTCCAGCGCGCCTGGGGCGGCCAGGTGTGGGAAAACGGCTTTATCCTCAATGCGTCCTACCGCGCGGGTAGCACCGCCAACCAGACGGCGATGGAACTGCTGAAAACCAACATTGAAGCCCTGAACCCCAAGTTCAAGGTCAACCTCACGGCCAAAGAGTGGAGCGAGATGATCAAGTCGGGCACTGCCGGCACCGAGGCCATGATGCCCACCGCCTGGGCGCCCGACTACGCCGACCCTGACAACTTCGTGCATACCTTCTATGCCTCGGAGGGGTACTACAACCCCCGCATCGGGGCGGGCGACGCCCAGATTGACGGCTGGATTAATGAGGCCCGCGCCACCACCGATACGGACCGCCGCAACGACCTGTACTCGCAGATTGCGGCCCGTGCCCAGGAGCAGGCGCTGTACATCATCATGCCCAGCAACCCCACGGTCTTCGTGCACCGCGACAACCTGCAAGGGGCGGGCGAGGCCACCTTCAACCCATTGAGCGCCTTCATCACCGGCACCCTCTGGAAGAACCTCAGCAAGAGCTGAGGGCTGGACCTCACAGCGCCACGCGTCAATCTCCTGGGTGGGGGTTGGCGCGTTTGTCTTGGCGCCGGGCTATGCTGCGGCCATGCTGGACGAACACACCCTGGAGGCTTCTGCCCGCCCCATCACGCTGCTGCTGGTGGATGACCACCCGGTTGTGCGCAAGGGCACGCGCGAGCTGCTGGAGAGCGAAAGCGACCTGCGGGTGGTAGGCGAGGCCGGCAGCGGCGAGGAAGCCATCGTCAAGGCGCGCGACCTGACCCCCGACGTGATTCTGATGGACGTGTCCATGCCCGGCATGAATGGGATTGACGCCACCAAGGCCATCAAGGCCATTCAGCCGGGTGTGGGCGTGCTGGTGCTGACCAGCTATGACGACGACGCGTACGTCTTTGCCCTGCTTGAAGCGGGGGCCGCAGGTTACCTACTGAAAAACGCCAGCGAGGACGACCTGCTGGGCGCCGTGCGCGCCGTGGCGGCTGGCGAAAGCGCCCTGCACCCCAGCGTGGCCCGCAAGGTGCTGGAACGCTTTTCGACCCACACCACCCCCACGCCCCCCGAGGATGACCTCTCGCCGCGTGAGCTGGAGGTGCTGCGCGTGGCGGCCACCGGGCGCACCAACAAGGAGATTGCCCGCGACCTGGACATCAGCCCCCGCACCGTGCAGGTCCATCTGGCCAACATTTTTTCCAAGCTGGGCGTGGGCAGCCGCACCGAGGCTGTGCTGTACGGCATCAAGCGCGGCTGGATTGACCCCAAGAATCTGTAAGGGACAGTAGGGAGTGGACCAGAGAAAGGGCGAAAAGCGTGGTGGGCAGCTGGCTGTAACTTGAGGCGCTTGAACAGTCCAGAAGGGCAGGAACTGAGATGACAGACTGGCGGGGCGACGCAGCAGAGGCGGGGGAGGGCGCGGCAGCTGGCCCGCCTGTCCGCCTGGCACCTGCCCCTGCCCTGCCCCCTTTTCCGCCGACGCTGTCGGCCGCCGCCAGCACCGCCCAGTTTGGCGAGGGGCTGGCCGCCTACGCCTGCCGGGTCACCCACGCCCACGGGGTGCGGGTCTGGGTGGTGACGGGCGGCGCCCTGACCCCGGTGGCCGAGGAAGGGCGCGGCCTGGGCTTAAGTAACGGTGAGCTGGCCCAGGCCGCCCTGACGGTGGGCGCCCTGCAGGAAGAAGGCATGCTGTGCGCCCTCCCGTTTGGCTGCGGGGTGCTGGAGTTTGTGGGGGCGGCGCCGGAGGGGGTGCAGGCACTGCTGGGGGCCTCGCCTCTGCTGGCCCTGGCCGTGGAGGGGGTGCAGGCGCGGGAAGCCCGGCGCGGTCACGGCCGCATTGCCGAGACCGTGGAAGGCCTGGTGCGCCGCCTGGGCGGCAGCCTGAACCTGGCCGAGGTGCTGACCGTGACCGCCCAGAGTGCCGCGCTGGCGCTGGGCTTCCGCCGCGCTTTCGTGGCGCTGTTCAGCGAATTGCGCGACAGCGGCGCGCGAACTGGCGAGGTCTTTACCTACGGGTTTGCCGAGCCGTTTAGCGGTGGGATCGGCGTGGGGCCGGTGACTTTTGAGGCATTGGTGGGCCGGGGCGAGGCCATCCGTTTTGAACGCAGCCGCGACGCGCATACGCCACTGGCGCGCGGCCTGGCCGAACTGAACCCAGGGGCAGCTGTGATTGCGCCTCTATCGGCGCGGGGGCAGGCGCTGGGGCTGCTGTACGTGGACACCAGCGCCCCCGGCGCCAGCGCCAGCGAGGACGACGCCCGGCTGGTGCTGGCGCTGGCTGAACAGGCGTCCCTGGCCATTGACAACGCCCGCCTGTACGGCATCGAAACCCGCAAGCGCGAGGCCGCCGAGGCGCTGCGGGAGGCCGGGGCCGCGCTGGCGGGCAGCCTCCACCTGACCGAGACTCTGGAACGGGTGCTGGAACGCGCCGTGACCCTGTTCCGGGCCGACGCCGCCGCCGTCTACGAGCGCCAGCCGGACGGCCGCACCGTGAACATCCGCAGTGCGCTGGGGCTGCCCAGCGAGTACATGTTGCGGGTGCGCGCCAAGGTGGGCGTGGGCGTCACGGGCCGCGCGATTGCCGAGTGTGCGCCGGTGGCCGCCCGCGACCTGAACACCGAACACCTGGGGGGCAGCAGCCGCTACACCCGGCAACTGCTGGCCAGCGGCCGCTACCCCTACCGGGGCGTGCTGAGCCTGCCCCTGACCACCCGCGCAGGCGTGTTCGGCGCCCTGACCCTGTACTGGGAAGCGGCCTTACCGCTGGACGGCGACGACCTCGCGCTGGCCGCCGTGTTCGCTTCACAGGCGGGCCTGGCCATTGAAAACGCCCGCCTGTACGAGGAAGAACTGCGCCGCGAGAACGAGGCGGCGGCCCTGCTGAGCGTGGCGCGGGTGCTGGGCGAGAACCAGAGTGACGCCGCGCTGGGCGACACGGCCCGCCTGGCCACCCACGCCCTGAACGCCACGCGCGGGCTGATTGCGCTGACCGATGAGGGAGGCGAGTTCACGCGCTGCGCGACCTACAACCTGCATGTGCCCACGCCCGCCGATCTGGTGGCGCTGGCCGCGCAACTGGGCCGGGGGCCGCGCGCCCTGACCCGCCGCCATACCCTGCCAGTGGCGGGCAGCGCGCTGGTGGTACCGCTGCTGGGGCCGCTGCCGCCGGGGAGCGCGGGTTCCGCCGGGCCGCCACTCCTGGGGTTTCTGTATCTGGATGACCCCGGCACGGACCCACCCGGCGAGCACCTGTTGCTGCTGGCGCGCAGCATTGCCGAACAGATTGCCCAGACCCTGACCAGAGAGCGGCTGCTCTCCGCCCTGGCGCGCGAGGAAGCCCGTTACCGCCAGCTGGCCGAGGGCGCCCACGACCTGATCGTCTCGACGGATGACCGGGGCGTGATGACCTACGCCAACCCGGCGGCGCGCGCGCTGTTAGAGCCGCTGACCGGGCCACTGGACGGCGCCAGTTTCCTGACTCTGCCCACCCCCGACACCCGCCCCGCCCTGGAGGGGGCCTGGCGCGCGGCCCGCACCCAGCCGGGGGGCAGCCGCGCCGACATTCAGGTGGGGTCGTACCGCCTGGAGGTGCGTCTGAGTTCGGTGGACGGCGGGCGCGGGGTCCTGACTGTCAGCCGCGACCTCTCGGAGTTGCAGACGCTGGCCGATGAGATTGCCCGGCGCGGGCAGGCCCTGGAAGCCGCCGCCAGCCGCACGGTCGAGATGCGCGCCTTCCTGACCCTGTTCACCCAGGCGCAGGAAGAAGAGCGGCGCCGCATTAGCCGCGAGCTGCACGACGACACGGCGCAGGTGCTGACCGCCACCACCCGCCGCGTGGCCCGGCTGGCCCGCGACCTGAGCGGCGAGCAGCGCGCCCGCGCCGACGACATTCAGCAGGACCTCAACGCTGCCATTGACGGGGTGCGCCGCTTTGCCCGCAATCTGCGGCCCAGCGTGCTGGACGACCTGGGGCTGCTGCCCGCGCTGGAATGGCTGGCTTCGGCGGCCGCCACGCCGACCCGCCTGGAAGTCAGCGGCCCCGAGCGCCGCCTGAGCCCTGCCACCGAACTGACGCTGTTCCGGCTGGCGCAGGAGGCCCTGAACAACGTGGACAAGCACGCCCGCGCCCATACCGCCGCCATCCGCGTGCTGTTTGAGGGCGCGCTGGTGCGTTTGGCCATCACCGACGACGGCCAGGGGTTCACGGCGGGCCAGGCCCAGGCCCGCGCCGAGGCCGGGCACCTGGGCCTGATCGGCCTGCGTGAGCGCGTGACCCTCACGGGCGGCACCCTGGACGTGGACAGCAGGCCAGGCGAGGGAACAACGCTCACGTTTACCCTGCCGGGGTAAGTGGGGCCACCCTGCACCCGAGGCCGTTCGCTGGGCGCCGCTCTGTTAGCCTCCCCCAGTGCAGCTCCTCCTCATTCGTCATGGCCAGTCCAGCAACAACCACCGGGAGCAGACAGGCGGTGACCTCCAGGGGCGCCTGCCCGACCCGCCATTGACGGCGGTGGGCCATGAGCAGGCGCGTCGCCTGGCTGCGTGGGCGGCGCAGGACCCCTGGTGCGCCCGCATCACGCACCTGTACACCAGCCTGACCACCCGCGCCGTGCAGACAGCTGCGCCGCTGGCTGAGGCGCTGGGGCTGGAAGTGCAGGGCCTGGAACACGCCTACGAGTGTGGCGGTCTAACCACCGGGCCTGCTGGCGGATTCACGCCGGTTTTGGGGCGAGACCACGCCTCGCTGCAGACCGACTGCCCCGCGCTGCGGTGGCCAGCTGCTCTGGAAGGTCAGCCTTGGAGCGGCGGCGCGGAACCGTGGGATCACGGGCATTTTGCCCAGCGCGCGGCCCAGGTGGCTACCGACTTACGGCGCGCCGCTGGAGAAGCTGATGTGCTGGCCCTCATCACCCACCACGATTTCGCTCCGTTCTTGCTGGCCGAGTTGCTGGGCCTGCCAGCGGCAAGAGGTGAACAGCTCAGCTTCCGCCTGAACAATACCGCCACGGTCAGGCTGGAACTCGGGACGGTGGCACCTGGGTCGGCCCTTCTACACTGGCTCAACCGCACCGACCATTTAAAGCCTGACCTCATCACCCTCTGACACTTACCCGTGCAGCCTCAGGAACGCCTCTCTGGAGAGCCAGGCCATCTTGGGCTCACCTTCACTGGGGGCGCGGCGGGTGCCGTAGGCTGCACGCAGCAGCCGGAAGCCCAGGCCGTACCAGCGGGCGCGCAGGGGCGGCAGGTCCAGCAGCTCAAAGCCCGCCTGCGCCAACGGGCCGTGAAACAGCGTCACCGCAAAGACCGCCTGCGCGTCCGCCAGCTCGGGGCGGGTCTGTAGGGCGTGGGCCACGTCCTTCAGGCTGCGGCGGTAGGCGCGGTAGGCCACCAGGGCGCTGCGGGCCGCCAGGCCCACGATGCGCGGCGAGTGCAGGTGCAGTTCGGCGGTGGGGGTCTGGGGCGGCAGGGGCAGCGGCGGTGGGGCATGGTCCAGGGCCGCCACCCGCATCACGGCGTCGGCGCGCAGGGCCAGGTCAATGACCGCGTGCTGGCGTGCAAAACGGTCCTCGACCAGCCGGGTGTAGACCCACTGAAGCAGGTCGCGCGGCTGCCCAGGGCGCAGGTCCGGCACGTCGCGCACCGGGACAGGCTGGTAGCCCAGGGCCTTCAGGTGGGTGAGGGCCGCCGCCAGCTCTGCTGGGGCCACCTGAAGCAGGGCTCCAGGGGCAGCCCGCGGAGCAGAGACGGGGAGGGCGTGCAGGTGCTGCCGGCTTAGTGCGCTCAGGCCGCGCAGCCGCTCGGGTGTGGCCCACAGCGTGACTGGGCGGCCGGCCGTCACCTCCAGCCCACTCAGGCCCGCCGGGTCGCCCAGGCCGCCAATCTCGTGCTGGTTTGCGGCAGCCCGTACCGCGTCGGGCGCCCGGAAGGCCAGGGCAGGCGAGAGCAGCAAGGTGGCGTGGACCCCCGCGTGGGCCAGGGTGGTCAGGGACAGTGTCAGGTCGGCGCCCGAGGCCACCGGTACCGCCAGCCCCACGCGGGGGTCGCCGGGGTGCCCGCCGTGCTGCGCACCGCCCAGGCCCGCACGCAGCGCCGCGCGCAAGAGAAGAGAACGCGGAGGGGCAGCAGACATAGCCGCGACTGTAGAGCATGGCCAGGGCTGGGGTGACAGATCGCTGGCTTTCCGAGTGGTGGGATGAAACAGGGCAGTCACAGCAACGAGGGTGCGGCCCAGTGCCCTGACGGTGTTGTCTTGAAGCGGAGCTGTCCCGTATCCGGCGTTGTATCGCGGCTCCAGACCGCGCCACGGGTGACCCTCCCCCTTTGGTGGGGGCAGACACCTTAAGTCTGATGTACCTCTCATCCCGAACGTCGTATGCTCCTGGGCAGTGATGCTTCAGGAACCCTTAAACTTTCTCGGAAGCAGTGCCCTGGGCCAGCGCGCATGAAGCCGCTGCGGATTGGTCTGTTCACCGATACCTTTCTGCCTGACCAGAACGGCATCGTGACCAGCGTGGGCCTCCTGAGCGACGAACTGCGCGCCCAGGGGCACCACGTGGAGGTGGTGGCCCCGGACTTTCCGGAGCATGTGGACACCCGCCCGGACGTGGTGCGCGTGGACAGCGTGCGCTACATGTTCCTGCCCACCTACCGCCTGGCGTGGCCCACCCGCAAGGACTTCACGCACAAGTACGACGTGGTGCACACCCACACCCCGCTGACGCTGGGCATGGCCGGCGCGCGGCTGGCCCGCAAGTGGAACGTGCCGCATGTGGCGACCTACCACACGCACATTGAGGCCTACACGCACTATGTGCCCGGCGTGACGGCCTTGCAGCGCCATACAGGCGTGGTCACCAAGGCCATGAGCCTGCTGTACGGCCGCGCCGACGCCGTGATTACCCCCACCGCCGGCATGCTGGACGTGCTGCGCGCCATGCGGGTGCGCCGCCCGGTGGTCATTCCCACCAGCATTGACCCGCGCGTGCTGCGCGCCGCGCCGCCCATTCAGAACCCCTGGCCCGAGGGCAAGCGGCGCCTGCTCAGCGTGGGCCGCCTGGCGCGCGAAAAGCGCTTTGACCATGTGCTGGACACCCTGCCGGGCCTGCCTGACGCCCACCTGGTCGTGCTGGGCGAGGGCCCAGAGCGTGACCACCTGGAAGCGCACGCGGCGCGCCTGGGGGTGGCCGACCGGGTGACCTTCCTGGGCGTGCGCCCCTGGACCGAGGTGGGCGCCTACTACCGCCTGGCCGAGCTGTTCGTGTTTGCCAGCGACACCGAAACCCAGGGCCTCGTTTTGCAGGAAGCCCAGCTGATGGGCGTGCCGGTGGTGGCGGTGGGCGCGCGCGGCACGCTCAGCGGCGTGGCCCATGAGCGCAGCGGCTATCTGGTGCGCCCGGCAGACGTGAACGCCCTGACCCACCACAGCCGGCAGATTCTGGCTGACCCTGGGCTGTGGGCGCGGCTCTCGGCCGGCGCGCGCGCGTTTGGGGCCTCCACCACCCCGGCGGGTGTGGCCTCACAGGTGCTGGATGTCTACAGCCAGGTGCTGGGCATGCCGCGCGAGGTCGCCTTCCCGGAGGGCACTACCGGTCATCCCCGAAGTAGCCTCGTGTATGACCGGTAATGTTTTTCAGGTGCTGCCACAGAAACGGCCCCAGGCCCCGGTCCAGGCGCCGGGCACTCGTTTCGACCAGCGCGCCGCGCACATAGGCCACGCGGCCCAGCCTCGCCAGCGCCTGCCCCAGAATCACGTCCTCGTAGGCCTCGACGGCCGGATACCCGCCCGCCAGCAGCGCGGCCTCACGCGAGAAGGCCATGTTGGCGGCGGCCAGGTTGGGGCGGCCCACCACGCGCGCCAGGTGCAGAAAGCCGCTGTAACTGACGCCCGACAACCGCGCCCAGTGTGGGGCCACCCCCGAAAAGCGCATGGGGCCGTACAGGGCCACCCGGCCCGGCGCAGCCTCATGCAGGCAGTCCAGCCACCCCGGCACTGGCAGAGAGTCGGCGTCGGTGGTGGCCACCCAGTCGGTCTGGGCGGCGTCCAGCCCCATCTGCCGGGCCAGCGCCACCCCACGCGGCTCGCAGCGCAGCACCTGGGCGCCCCAGGCCTGGGCAATCAGCACGGTGTCGTCGCGGCTCCCGTTGTCCACCACAATCACGGCCTCAGGGGCGCGCGTTTGCCGTTCCAGGGCCCGCAGGGTGTGGGGCAGATACCTCGCCTCGTTGCGGGCTGGAATCACGACAGTAAACGCGGGCACGGGCACAGGCTAGCAGGACTTCAGGTTTCTTCTGCCGCAGGAGGCCGCCCGTGACCCGCCGGCCCCTGCGTGACCGCCTGCCCCTGCGCGCCGACATGCTGCCACCTGTGGGCGCGGCGGCGCTGGCGCTGGCGTGCGCCGAATTTGTGCGCAGCGGGTTTTACGGCGCCTACCTGACGCAGGTCGTGGACACCCAGTTTGGCCTGCCCGTCACTGCGGCGGCGGGGGCCTGGACCGCGCATTTCGTGGCCGACACCCTGATGCGCGGCCCAGCCGGCGCGCTGGTGCTGCGCCTGGGGCTGCGCCCCGCCATGGTGGGCGGCGCCCTCCTGAGCGCCGGGGCCCTGGCGCTGCTGCTGCTGCCCATCAGCGTGTGGGTGCTGATTGCGGCGGCGGTACTGCACGGCCTGGGCTTTGCCGCGCTGTGGCCCGGCACCCTGAGCCTGGTGACCGAAGCCGCCCGCGAGGGCTACCAGGGCCGCGCCCTGACCCTGGTGACCACCAGCGTGATGGGGCTGTCGGGCCTGGGCTTTTTCGTGTTCGGGGCGCTGGCCGCGCGCGGCGACAGCTTTGCCCTGGGGCTGGCGCAGGGGCTGCTGCTGCTGTCGCTGGTGCTGACCCTGGCGGTGCCCCGCCGCCTGGCGCTGGCCACACCCGCCGGGGCCGAGGCAGCCAGCGCCGCCCGCCCCCGCTCGTTTGTAGCGGGCCTCCTGCCGCTGCTGCCAGCCGCCTTCATGCAGACTCTGACCCTGACCCTGCTGGGGCCGTGGCTGTTCCGTATCGCGCCGCAGATGGGGCTGTCTTACTGGGGGCTAGTGGGCCTACTGGTCGTGGGCGGCGGCGTGGCCTACGGCCTGATGCCGCTGACCGGCCGCTTTGCCGACCGGGGCCGCGCCCGCACCGGGGTCATGCTGGGCTACGCCCTGGTGAGCGCCGGTTTCGTGGGCTTTGCCCTGACCCCGGCGCCCTGGCTGCTTTACGGCCTGGCGCTGGTGGCGGGCCTGGGCTACGCCTTCCTAACGCCGGGCTGGGCCGCGCTGGTCTCGCAGGTGCTGCCGCCCGCGCAGCGTCCCGCCGCCTGGGGCATCTTGATGACGGCCGAGAATGCCGGTCTGACCCTGGGACCACTGGTAGGTGCGCTGGCCCTGAAACAGGCGGGCGTGCCTGGTCCCTTTATGGTCGGGGCGGTGCTGGCGGCCCTGACGGCGAGCGGTTACGTGGTGTTTCGCCGGGCCTTTCATGCCGCGTCTACTTAGGCGACTGGCGGTGCTGCTGGCCGCATGGGGCGCCGCGGCCCTACTGGCCGAAGTCGTGGGCCGCGCCGCTGGTCTGGGCGCCCTGGGGGGCGGCGACCCTACCCGGCGGCGCGTCGCCTTGACCTTTGACGACGGCCCCAGCGAGAGGACGCCGCAGCTGCTGGCGGTGCTGGCCCGGCATGGGGCGCGCGCCACCTTTTTTGTGACGGCGCCGGCCTGCGCGGCCTTTCCCCAGCAGCTGACGGCCCTGGAGGCCGCCGGACACCGCCTGGAAGCCCACGGCCGCTGGCACCGCCACGCGCTGCTGCTGCCCCCCTGGCAGGAGTGGGCGCAGGTGCGCTGGCATCCCCGTCCCCAGCAACCCGTCCCGCTGCTGTACCGCCCCCCCTACGGCGGCCACAGCCCCCTGACCCGTCTGCTGGCCTGGCTGTCGGGGCGCCGGGTAGCCCTGTGGGACACCGAAGGCCGCGACTGGACCAGAGCAGAAGCCTCCACCCTGGCCCAGCAGACCCTGGCCCGCGCCGGGGGCGGCAGCGTGGTCCTGCTGCACGACGGCCCTACCGTGACCCCGCCACTGCTGGACGAGCTGCTGGCTGGCCTGCGTGAGCGCGGGCTGGAGGTGGTGCCTCTGCACGAACTGCCTCCCCGCCGCATTGGCTGGCGCGAAGGGCTCCGGCGGCTGAAGGGCAGTTACGGGAAATAAGCCCGGCTTCCGTCTGGTTGAGGACTGGTGGGGCTTCGGCGGCCGACTGCCTCAGTCTTCAAGGGAGCTTGCACAGCAGCGAAACAAGGCCAGCGGCGACAGGCGTGCGGTCATGGGAGGACACCAATGTCTCTCGAAATGAGGGCAAGTCCGCCGGGAATGCCCATAACCAGAAAATTGCCGGGCTTTATGCTGCACTCGGCGAATCGTTGTCATGAAAAAAGGCCGCCTCTTCATGCTGGAGGCGGCCATTGGGTTCAGCGCTCAGTTCGGCTTGGTGACTCGCGTTCGGCCCGCCAGGGCACGGCCCAGCGTGACCTCATCGGCGTATTCCAGCGCGCCGCCCACTGGCAGGCCGTAGGCGATGCGGCTGACCACTGCGCCCAGTGGCTCTAACAGGCGCTGCAGGTACAGCGCGGTGGCGTCGCCCTCCACGGTCGTGCCCGTCGCCAGAATGACCTCCAGACCCTCCTGCACGCGCGGCAGCAGCGGCTTGATATGCAGGCGGTCGGGACCGACGCCGTTCATGGGGCTCAGGACGCCGTGCAGCACGTGATACAGCCCCCGGTACTCGCCGCTGCGCTCGATGGCGATCACGTCGCCGGGTTCTTCCACGACGCAGATCACGGCCTGGTCGCGGCTGGGGTCGCTGCACACGTCGCACTTCTCGGCGTCGGTGATGTTAAAGCAGATAGGGCAGGTGTGCAGGTCGCGCTTGGCGTCCAGCAGGGCGCGCGACAGGCGGTCAATGTCCTCGCGCGGCTGCTCGAACAGGTAAAAGGCCAACCGCTGCGCACTTTTGGGGCCGATGCCGGGCAGGCGCGACAGCTCGCGGATCAGGGCCACCAGAGAGGGCGGGTATTTCACTGGTGTCCCCTCATGAGCGCAGAAGGCCTCACCCAGGCACGCGGCCGGGTGACAGGTGCGGGGCCGCGCATCAGAAGCCGGGGATGCCCAGGCCGCGTGTGGCGTCTTGTTGCAGGGCGTCGGCCTTGGCGCTGGCGTCCTGCAGGGCGACGAGCAGCAGGTCTTCCAGCGCTTCCACGTCGTCTGCATCCACCGCTTCAGGCTTGATCTTCAGGGCCGTGACCTTGCCGTGGCCGTTCATGGTGACCGTGACCAGACCGCTGGCGGTGCCTTCGACGCTCTTGGCGGCCAGGTCCTCCTGAATCTTGGCGGCGGCCACCTGCGCCTGCTGCATCTGCTTCATCAGTTTCTTCATGTCCATAGCCCCCGCAGTCTACCGGGCCAGGGCCGGGGAGAAGGTGCCAGCAGGTGGGGGAGTCAAAGAGAGATGGTCACGGCTGCGCCGTCGGCCTCGGCGGCGCTTAGAAAGTCGTCCAACTGCGCCAGATACACTTTCAGGTCGCCGTCAGCAGTTGCGCTGGCCTTCGCCACTTCCTCGCGCACAGTGCCCAGGTCGCTCACCTCCACATCATGCAATTCCAGCAGTTCAAACGTCAGATGCAGGCGCTGGCCCACTGCTTCCCAGAGGGCCGCGAAGGCCTGTGCCTTGACCTCTTGCGAACACGCCAGGAAGCGAGGGTCAGCCGCCGGGTCCTCTGGCCAGCCCTGTTCGTCTACATCGGCTCGGTAGACCAGGCCGATTTCGCCGTCGTCGGTCATCATCTGCGCAGTCTAAAGAGGCCTTCTGGCGCGCCGCTGCCTTTGAACGCTTAGCCCTGAAGACCAGAGATAACGTCAGTCTGAGCCAGGTCAGCTGGCTGCTCTGTGCGGCGGCCCCAGCGCCAGAGCAGCCAGCCCAGGCCCTGGGCCAGCGCGGCGAGGCCAAACCACAGCCCCAGGGGCAGGCGGTCCAGCAGGGGCGACACCAGCAGCAGACTCAGGGGCATGCCCAGGCGGGACACCATGCCCAGCACGCCAAACACGCGCCCCAGATACGCCTGCGGCACCTGGCCCTGAAGCAGCGTCTGGAAGGCGATATTGCTCAGCCCAAAGCCAAAGCCCAGCGTGGCGGCGCCCGGCAGCAGCACCCCGGTCACGGGCCACAGCCACAGGGCGGCGTAGGTCACGGCCGTCAGCAGGAGGCCGGCGCTGATCAGGCGGCTGGGGGCGGCGCGCTCACTCAGCTGAACCACCAGGAGGCCAGCGGCCAGCAGCCCCGCGCTTTCCAGGGCCAGAAACAGGCTGTAGCCGGTGGCCGACGCCCCCAGGGCGCCAAACAGTTTGGGTAGGATGGCCGTCACGGGGGCCAGGCTGGCATTGAGCAGCAGCGCGATCACCGGCGCCAGCACCAGCAGCCGGGACTGTCCCATGACCCGCAGCCCAGCGCCCAGGTCGGCCCAGAGGCCGGGGTGGGGACCGGCTGGCGCGGGCCGGCCAGGCAGCGTCACCCAGGCCAGCAGCGCGGCCATCACCAGAAAACTGGTGCCGTCAGCCAGAATGGCCACAGGCGGCGACCACGCGATGACCAGCCAGCCCCCAGCCAGCGTGCCCAGCAGCCAGGCGCCCCGGCCCACACTGCCCAGCAGGCCATTGGCGCGGGCCAGTTGCGCCGGAGCCACCAGGGCCGGCACCGCCGCGCTACTCGCCGGTTCGGCCAACAGGCCTGCCAGGCCGGTGAGCAGCGCCGCTGTGTTTACCAGCCACAGCGGCACCTCGCCCAGCATCAGCGCCGCGCCCCCCACCCCCAGTTGCAGCGCGCCGCGCAGCAGGTTGGCAGCCAGCAGAGACACTTTCAGCGGCCACCGGTCCACCAGCGTGCCGGCCAGCGGCATCAGGAGGTTGGGCAGCAGGGTACAGGCCAGGGTCACGGCCATCAGGCCCGCCGAGCCGGTCTGGTGCAGCACCAGAAAGCCCAGCGCGATGCCCGCCAGGGCGCTGCCAAACTGCGACTGCGCCGTGCCCAGCAGCCAGAGACCAAAACTGCGCGTCCAGAGAGAAGGCGACATGGCCTCAGTGTCTGGACAGTGCTACCGGAAAAAATACCCCGATCTTCAGGTAGAAAGTGGCTACAGTCGGCGGGTGCCCCCTCACCATGTCGCCACAGCCGCGCAGGCCGCCCTGCTGATCCGCCCAGACCTGCGGCCTCTGCTACAACTGCTGATGCAAGGGGCGCGCAGTGCGGCTGAGGTGGCCCGTGAACTGGGGATGCCCCTGGCCCGCGCCTCGTACCTGTTGGGCCAGTTGCAGCGGGCCGGGGTAGCGGGCATTGAGCGGGTAGACGCCCGCGCGGGGCGGCCCATCAAGCGGTACCGCGTGGCCCCGCGCTGGTTCATTCCTTACGGCGTGACGGCAGCCGCCACCCTGGACGACCTGTGGCTGGGGCAACTCGCGCCGCGCATGGCCCAGCTGGCCACCCTGGCTGCCCGGCAGACCCAGAGCTACGCTCCCGTGTGGGGCCTGTGGCTGTCTCAGGGCGACACCGACAGCAACCTGGAACTGGGCGACGAGACTGGCCCGGCCCACGCCCTCTTTGCTGGCGATGAGCCGCTGATGCTGACCATTGCCACCCTCAGGTTGGGCGACGAGCAGGCGCGGCGCCTCAAGGGGCGGATGCTGGCGTTGCTGAAGGAAGCGGCCGAGTGGGAAACGCCTGGCGCCGCGCCCCATACCCTGAGCCTCCTGCTGGTGCGCGGCGCCGTGGACTGAGAGAGCAATGCTTCGGTGGCAAACCACCGCGGTCTCTGAGTGGGCCATCGCAGCGGCGGAGGGCGGCGCTGGACGGGCCTCAGCGTGCTCTGGCATCAGAGCAATAAGCCTGATTCAGCCGTTGTTGCCCATGGTTCTACTGGCGCGGACTCGCAGAGTAGCCGTACAGCTTGAGGCAGTTCCGCTTTGTGGGTGTGACAGACGGATTGTGTCTGAGATAGATGCTGCCGGCAACGGAGGTAACCGCGATCTAGCGCAGATGGCCGGGCTTCATTACAGCGCGGGCGTCCGTGTGCCCTTGGCGCGGCGGTAGAGCTGCGCAGGCCTGCCCACACCGCTGCGCCGCTCGCCGCTGGGGGTCAGGGTGCCCTGTGACAGAAGCCGCTTACGAAAATTTCGCTTGTCCAGTTTGCGGTTCAAGATGGCTTCGTACACGCCCTGAAGTTCCGGCAGCGTAAAGGTATCGGGCAGAAATTCCAGCGCCAGATTGGCGTATTCCAGTCGCAACTGCAGGCGGCCCAGCGCCCGGTCCAGAATTGCCCGGTGGTCAAAGGCCAGGGGCGGTGGCTGGTGAGCACTCTGCCACGCCGCGCCCAGGGTGTGGCCGCCGCCGCTGACTTCCACAGTGCCGTGCGGCAGCACCGCCAGATGTGCCACGCTGACAATGCGCCCGCGCGGGTCGCGGTTGACCTCGCCGAAGGTAAAAAACTGTTCGAGGTGGCGGGGTTCCAGTTCGACGGTGGTCTCGGTTCTCAGTTCGCGCAGCGCCGCCTCGTGCAGCTCCTCGCCGGGGTGGACAAATCCGCCCGGCAGCGCCCAGTCGCGGGCGTGGGGCAGGGCGCCGCGCTGCACCAGCAGCACCCGCAGTTCGCCGGCGTGCATGGCAAAGGCCGCCACGTCCACCGCCAGCCCCACCTGCGTGGCCTGGGGGGGCAGCGTCAGGTCGCTCACAGCCTGACCCCGGCGCAGGTCAGGAAGGGGCGGGGGGCGTGCATAGCCCGAATCCTAGATTTTGTGTCCTGGGAACGTCAAGTCAAAACGTCTGTGGCCGGGCCTTGGTGTCAACTGGGCTGGCCGGCTGCGGCCACCTGCGCCTCGGCCTGCGAGACCAGCACGTGTGCCCGCAGCAGTTCGGCCACGCTCCAGGCCTGAAAGGGGCAGCCGCCGGGCCGCAACTCGTCGCCGCTAAACACTTCCGAGACGTGGCCCAGCCCGGCTTCCCAGACATGCCCCATCAGGCCGGTGAGGGCCGCGCGCGCCCGGCGCACCTCGCCCTGCGAGAGCAGCAACTCCACAAACGCCGTCAGCGGCCACGGCCAGACCGTGCCCTGGTGATAGGCCGCGTCGCGCAGGACCTGCGGCCCGCCGTAATTGCCCCGGTAGCGCGCGTCCAGTGGCGAGAGGGTGTGCAGGCCCACGGGGGTCAGCAGCTCGGCCTCGGTCACCGCCACCGTGGCCGCCACCTGCGCCGGGGTGGTGAGGGTGTCGGGCAGGGCGAGTGCCAGTGGCACATTGGGGCGCAGGCTGCGGTCGGGTTGACCCTGGGCGTCCAGCGCGTCGGCGTAGGCGCCGCTCTGCCAGAAGGCCGGGAAGGTGGCCTGGGCGCGGGCCAGTGGGCCGCCAAACTGCGGGGCCTCACCCAGCGCCGCCGAGAGACGCCCTTCGGCCCCCAGCGCGGCCAGCCACAGCCCCTGAATTTCAATGGGCTTGCCGTGCCGGGGAGTGACCACCCAGTCCTCGATCTTCACGTCCATCCAGGTGAGCTGCACGCCAGCTTCTCCGGCCAGCAGCAGGCTGTCTCGCTCGTCCATGCGGACGCCGTGGTCGGTGCCGCGCACATGCCAGCCCAGCAGGTCGCGTAGGTGGGGCAGCGCCTCTCTGGCAAAGGCCAGGTCGCCGGTGGCGCCCACATACCGTTCCAGGGCCACGGCCAGCCACAGGGCGCCGTCCACCGTGTTGTAGCCGGCCCCGGCGCCGTCGTCCCGGAAGTTGTTGGGAATCAGGCCCCGGCGCGTAGTTTGAAGGAAGGTGGCCAGCAACTCGCGCGCCTCGGCGTGGCGGCCGGTCAGCAGGGTCAGGCCGGTGAGGGCAATCATGGCGTCACGGCCCCAGTCGGCAAACCAGGGATAGCCGGCAATGACGCTGCCGCCCTGGGGCTGGGCGCGGCGCACCAGGTAGGCATCGGCGGCCACGGCCAGAGTGGCCACCAGATCGTCGCGCACACCCGTCACGAGCATGGCGCGTTCAGCCAGTTCGCGGCGCCGGGCGGTCTCCTGGGCGTAGGCGGCCCAGGGGTCGGTGACCTCGGCGGCGCTGGCGGCGGGGGACAGGCCCTGCACCACCAGCGCCGCGCGCCCGCCGCCGGCTGGAAAATTCAGCTCCCACAGGGCGGCGCCCAGGGTAAATTCATGGTCGGGCTCGCCGCGCGCCGCGTCGTGGCGGTAGTAGACCCGCTGCGGCGTGGGCTGGGGCGTCAGGGCGTCAATGACAGCACCCGGCGCATGAACGGTCACGCGGGTCAGGCGCTCGCCCTGCACACTGACCACACGCCCGGTCTGGGTAAAGGTCAGGTCCGGTGTGCGGCGGTGAACGGCGTGCATGTCACGGTCCACGAAGTAGCCGCCTAGGCTCAGGTTCACCGGGTCGCGGCTGATGACGTCGTACAGAAACACCACGGCCCCGGACCCGCGCGGCGAAAAGTTGCGGCGCCGCACCCGCACGCCCGCCACCACCTGCTCACGTTCGGGCAGCAGGTCAAAGAGGCTCGCGCCGCTCAGGGTTTCCAGCCCCTGGCCCTCAAAGACCCCTGGCGCCAGTTCCAGGGCGTGCAGGGCGACCTCGCGCACGCCGCTGCGCGTGGCCACGCGCAGCACTTCTCGCGGCGAGACAAAGTGCGTGTGCCGCTGCACCGGCGGCAGCGCGCTGACTACTAGCCCCGAGTAACAGCGGGTGGGCACCCCGGCCAGGCTGCTCAGGGCAAAGCCGCCCAGGCCGTCGGTCAGCAGCACTTCCAGGTCGGGGTTGCGGGCCGTCAGGGGGCCAAAAGTGGCGGCGGCAGGCCAGCTGGGCGCGGTCATGCCGGTCAGCATGGCAGAAGCCGGCGGCGGGTCAGCCTCGCCGTGGTAGACTGGGGGGTCTCGCGCCCTGCCTTTCTTTTCGTATGGGCGCAGCCGCCCGGTGAGCCAGCGTGCCCCGGAGCGCGGCGGAGGTGATGAACATAGCGAAAGAACACAAGGTCAACGAGCAGATTCGCGTGCGCCAGATTCGACTGATTGGCGCGGAAGGCGAGCAGGTGGGCATTATTGACACGCGCGACGCCATGCAGATGGCCCGCGAGGCGGGTATGGACCTCGTAATGGTCAGCCCCCAGGCCGTGCCCCCTGTCTGCCGCCTGCTCGACTATGGCCGGTTCCGCTACGAGCAGCAGCAGAACGAGAAAGAAAACCGCAAGCGTGCCCGCGCGCAGGAAGTCAAGGCCATCAAATTCCGCGTGAAGATTGATGACCACGACTTCAACACCAAGACCGGGCACGTGCGCCGCTTTCTGGAAGAAGGCCACAAGGTCAAGGTCACCATCATGTTCCGTGGCCGTGAACGCACCCACCCCGAACTGGGCGAGCGCATTCTGGTGCGCGTGGCCGAGACCCTGGCCGATATCGGCGCCCCGGAAAGCAACCCCAGCATGATGGGCATGGACATGAACATGATCATGACCCCCAAAGCGGCGCCTGCGCCCAGAAAAGAGCGCCCAGCGTCTGAAGAAGCCGGCGCCGCTCCCGAAGCAGAAGCGGCTCCCGCGCCTGCCGCCAGCGCCTGAAGCGACGTTCCTTTACAGCTCACCCCCGCCGTGGGGTGGGCTGTTCCCATGACGCGGACAGCTGAAGGCATCTTCATGCTTTATTTTATAAACTAGGTGTACCGGCAGAACGTCATCTGTCCAGGAGGTTCCCCATGATCAAGATGTACACAACCACTTGGTGCCCCGACTGTCACGCCGCCAAGCGCGCCCTGAGCAGCAAGGGCCTGGCTTTCGAGGAAATTAACATTGAGCAGGACGAGAGTGCCGCGCAGTATGTCATGAGCGTTAACGGCGGCAAGCGCAGCGTGCCCACGCTGGTTCACGGCGACGTGGCGGCCAGCCTCAGCGGCTTCCGGCCTCAGAAACTGGACGCCTTTCTGGCGCAGGCTGGGCTGTAACAGCAGGAAGGTAGTGCTCGGTGTGCGGAGGGAGTAAAAACCCTTCGCGCATTTTTTTGGTGTGTGGTTGGGTTAATCCTCTAGCGGAGGCCTGGTGGCCCATCGGTAGGGGCTCCAACCGTTTCTGACGTGAATTTCTTTTGTGGGCAGCTCTGAAGGGCCTCCAGGCCGCACCTTTGGGCGTTGTGCCGAAGCTGTGGCATTTGTACAGCGTACTTCGGACTGCTCCTGCGCCAGCTGCTGACTGCACATTCAGTTACATCTGTCCCATTCGCAGCTTAGACTGTCCTCACGTAACGCGCACAGGGGGAAACCACATGAACGAGTATCTGAATGTCATTCGTAACAACTACGCCAACTTTACGGGCCGTGCCCGCCGCCGTGAATACTGGATGTTCACGCTGATTAACGGCATTATTCTGATTCTGCTGCAAATTCCAGTACAAGGCGCAGCGCTGGCTATGGTGGCCCAGATGCAGGCGCAGACCAATGCTGGGGTGGAAGCCACCCCCAACTTGGGGTTCACCGGCATCACGCTGATTTTTGCCCTACTACTGTTTATCTACTCGCTGGCCGTCCTGGTGCCGAGCCTGGCGGTGACGGTGCGCCGCTTGCACGACACGGGCAAAAGTGGCTGGCTGATTCTGCTGAACCTGATTCCCTTCATTGGCGGCCTGATTCTGCTGGTGTTTCTGGTCACGGACAGCGAAGCCGGCGCCAACAAATGGGGCCCGAACCCCAAAGGGCTGGGCCAGAACGCGGCCGCCCCCGCCAACAACTGGTAAGAGCGGCTACAAGAGAAGCCCGGTCAAACCTGACCGGGTTTTTTTCATGCTCCATGACCAACCGTGAGGCGAGCAGAGTGACCACAGCGTTGGGAACGTAACGGGGCAGGGTGGTTTGAGTGGCCAGAACGGAGCGACACGCTCGTTCGGCATGCTGAACTGAAAATCCACGGTCAAACCTCGTCGCGCTGCCGGGCCATCTGGGCAGGTCAGGACAGCAAAGGGCATGCGCACGGCCTCCCCCATCCCCATGCCCCAATTGGCCGAGGCTGCTCTGCACCGCCACGCCGCAGACTTGGCTCTATGCCTGTTACCGTGCGGCCTCTGGATCCAACCGACTTTGCTCAGCTACGCCCCATGCTGCTGGACATGGGCTTCGTCGAAGATGAAGCGGCGCTAGCGGCACGCTTTCCGGCCTTCTGTGCAGCTCCAGCCTGGGTAGTCCTGGGAGCGTTTGAAGACGACACCTTGCTGGGCTACGCCGCTGCTCAGGACGCCGGAGCAGACCTCCGCTCGGGAAACTCGCACCGCACGGCTAAACTGCACGACCTCTATACGTTGCCCCAGGCGCGGCGGCGTGGGGTGGGCCGCGCGCTAACGGGGGCCGTGGAGACCTGGGCATATGAGAGTGACCTGCGTTATCTGTACTGGTATGCCAATCTGCACGAAGCCAGCCCTGCCTATGTGGGGATGGGCTACGTACCCGGTGCAGAGGTGCAAGAGGGATACCATTTCTTCAAGCTGGACTTTGAAGCAGCGAACACCCGCCGGCCCCACCCGGAGCGCGGCCAGTGAGTCTGGAAGTGCAGCTCACGCCGCGCGCCGAAGTCACGCCACTGCTGGAAGGCCGCCTGTGCGCCCTGCTCCAAGCGGCCTATCCCCAGTGGGCCGATTTCTGGGAGGGCACATCGTTCTGGGGCAGCGAGCCGGAATGGCATCTGTGGCTGGCCGGGCCGGGAGGGCAGCCGGTGGCGCAACTGGGCTTCGGGCGGCGTACGGTGACCCTGGGCGAGCAGGTCATCCATATAGCAGGGGTGGGTGGGGTCGCCACCCACCCGGCCTGGCAGGGGCGGGGAGTCGGGCGCCAGCTGCTGCGTGCCCTGGGGCAGACGCTGAAGGCACAGTCAGACGTGGACTACGCCTTCTTGCAGTGCCGGGAAGAGGTGGCGCCGTTTTACGAGCGCAGCGGTTTTGTGCGTGTGCCAAACCCCGCGCATTTTCTTGACCCTGACGAGGAGAAGTGGGTGACGAACGCCGGGCCCACCCTGGTTTTGCCGGTGCGCTTGGCCCTGGATGACTGGCCACTAGAGGAGACGGTGGAGCTGCGGGGGCTGCCGTGGTAGGTAGCTACGCAGGTCCCTCAAACCAAGCGGCCAGGGCGGCGGGATCCTGGGGTGTGAGGTAAAAGGTCTGGCCTCCGTGGGTCAGCAGCAGGGCCTGGGCTGGGCGACTGGACCCGGCGGCAGCCTGCACGTGGCCGCCCGACGCGCCAGCTGAACTGAAAGTGCCGCTGTAGTACCCCGCAATGGCCGTGCCAAAGAGGCGCAGGCCCAGCGGTGCCGCCGTCAGCGTGGCTGTCGTCCCAGTACGGGGAAAGCGGGTGCTGCTGGCCCAGGTGCGCACCACCAGGGCGTCGCCGTCCTGGGCGTAGCGCACGCGGGGTTTGGACAGGAAAAAAGCCAGCAGGGGCACGAGCGGGAGCAGCACCAGGAGCTCGGGCCAGCTCAACTGTGCAGGTCGGGCTGGGCGAAAGTCCCCCGACCCGCCGCTGCGCCAGACCCGCACCAGGGCGTCCGGGTCGGCGGGAGTCAAGACGGTTGGGGGCTGAGTGGCGAAGATCAGGGCGCCCCTGGCCTGCGAGCCGTCGCTGTAGACCGCTGCGCGGCTCTGGTCCAGCCGAAAGGTGCCTACCGTGTACCCCGGCAGGTCCGAGCCGATCAGCTTGCCGCGCAGCGTCACTGGTCGGCGCTGGACGGGCGTCCCCGCCGGAATGCTGGTGCGCGAGGCCAGGGAGCGGGCGGTCATTTGCCCGCCCTGCACCGTATACACCGGCAGCCTGAGGGCCTGAGGAGCAAGGAGGAGGACCGGCACCAGCAATAAAGGCAGCAAAAGTAGCGGCAGGAGAAACAGGGTGCGCGCCCAAGGCCACCAGCGCGGTGTCTGTTCGGTGTTCACAGGCAGGGCAGCGGTGGGGGGCATACTCAGGCATACGCGCGGAAGGCGCCCGGTTGCTCCTACCCCCCTCACCCCGCTATCCTGCCCATATGAAGCCCTCGCCCCGTCACTCCGGTCTGGTGATGCGCGGCGCGTGGCGGCAGCGAATGCCTGCACAGCCCAGTCTGGTCACGCGAACTCTGAGCGCCTGAGAACCCTGACGCGGTTTTCAGGCGCTCTCTGCTGGACACGCGGCCAGACCGGGCTCCTTTTTTGCTTAACGAGGTTTGACATGCACGTAATTCTTCCCGATGGAAAACAGCTGGATTTGCCCCAGGGGGCCACGGCCCTGGACGCCGCCGGGGCCATTGGCCCGCGCCTGGCCAGTGACGCCCTGGCCGCCACCGCCAACGGCGAACTGGTGGATCTCCACACGCCGCTGCCTGACGGCGCCCACATCACGCTGATCACCAAAAAGAATCCGGGTGACGCCGCGCCGCTGTTCCGCCACTCGCTGGGCCACGTCATGAGCCAGGCGGTCGGTGAGTTCTACCAGGGCAAAGGCTACGCCCCGGACGCCATCAAGCGTGGAGTGGGACCCAGCATTGAAAACGGCTGGTATCAGGACTTTGACCTGCCCGAGCCTCTGCGGGAGGAGGACCTGCCGGAAATCGAGCGCCTGATGCGCGAGATCATTGGCCGGAATCTGCCCTTTTCCCGCCGTGAGATCAGCAAGGCCGAGGGGCTGGCGCAGTTTCCCCACGACCCGTACAAGCAGGAGCTGATTGCCGGTCTGCCCGACGATGAGCCCATCACCTTTTATCAGCAGGGCGACTACGTGGACCTCTGCCGGGGGCCGCATTTCCCCAATACGGGCCGCCTGCCGGGTAGCTTCAAGCTGATGAGCACCAGCGGCGCCTACTGGCGCGGCAACGAGAACAACCCCATTTTGCAGCGCGTCTACGGGGTGGCTTTCGCCACGCAAAAGGAACTGGACGACCACCTGCATGCCCTGGAAGAAGCCAAGCGGCGCGACCACCGCAAGCTGGGCAAGGAACTGGAACTGTTCACGATTGACCCGCTGGTGGGCCGGGGCCTGCCACTGTGGCTGCCCAACGGCACGGTGCTGCGCGAGGAACTGGCCGCCTTTCTCAAGGCCCAGCAGTTTCAGCGTGGCTACCAGGGCGTGATTACGCCGAACATCGGCAATCTGGACCTGTACAAGACGAGTGGGCACTACCAGAACTACAGCGACTCCAACTTCTCACCCATCACGGTGGATGACGAAGAGTACATGCTCAAGCCCATGAACTGCCCGCACCACATGCGGATTTACGCCAGCAAGCCGCGCTCCTACCGCGACCTGCCGGTGCGCCTGGCCGAATTCGGCACGGTGTACCGCTACGAGCAGTCCGGCGAACTGAACGGCCTGACGCGCGTGCGTGGCTTTACGCAGGACGACGCCCATATCTTCTGCCGCCCCGATCAGCTGAAGAGCGAGTTCCTAAACGTCCTGGACCTGACGGTGCTGGTGCTGCGGACCTTCGGCATGGAAGACGTGCGCTTCCGCGTGGGCACCCGTGACCCCGAGAGCGCCAAGTACGTGGGCGAGGACAGTTACTGGGAGATGGCCGAGGGCCAGATTATCCAAGCGGTGGAGGAGGTGGGCCTGCCGTACTCCATCGAGCCCGGTGACGCCGCCTTCTACGGCCCCAAACTGGACTTCGTGGTCAAGGATGTGCTGGGCCGCGAGTGGCAGCTGGGCACCATTCAGGTGGACCCCAACCTCCCCGAGCGCTTTGACCTGACCTATGTGGGTGAGGACGGTCAGGACCACCGCCCTATCGTGATTCACCGCGCCCCTTTCGGGAGCCTGGAACGCTTCGTGGGCATCCTGATCGAGCACTATGCCGGGGACTTCCCGCTGTGGCTGGCGCCCCGGCAGGTGATGATTATTCCGATTGCTGACCGGCACAACGACTACGCCGAGCAGCTGCGCGGTGAGCTGCATGCCGCCGGCCTGCGCGCCGAGGTGGACGACAGCAGCAACCGCATGCAGGCCAAGGTGCGTCAGGCCGAGCTGAGCAAGATTCCGGTCATGCTGATCGTGGGTGACAAGGAAGCCGAGGCCCGGCAAGTCAGCACCCGCGAGCGCTGGCCCGACGGCCACAAGGAGCGCAAGGGCCTGCCTTTCGACGACCTGAAGGCTGAACTGCTGGAGCGGTACAAGCTGCGCGCATAAAGCAGAGCGAAAAGGGGCCGCCGGGCTGTGCTGGCGGCCCCTTTTCGCTTCCGTTCCTAGCGCAGGGTCTTCAGGCGCGCGTCGATCACGCTCCGGGCCGAAGGCGTGGCGGTTGTGATGGCGCGCACCAGCGCCAGTTCAGCCGCGTCGCTGTAATCCAGCAGCTTAATGCCGTTCAGAAAGACGGTCGGCGTGCCCCGCACCCCGAGGGCCATCCCCGCTTTGATCTGCGCTTCGACGCTGGCCTTGAACGTGTGCTGGCCCAGGCAGGTTTTGAAGGCGGCTGTGTTCAGGCCCGCTGTCCCCGCGTAGGCGCTGAATTTGCCCGGTGCGTCAGGTGTGTCCAGGCGGGTCCAGGTGCTGAACTGAGCAAACAGGGTGTCGGCGTAGGGCCAGAACTTGCCCTGCGCGCCTGCACATTCGCTGGCTTCGGCCGCGCCGTAAGCGTTTTTGTGAAAGTCCAGCGGGAACTGGTAGTGCGCCGTGCGGTACAGCGCAGGCTGCCGTTCCCAGGTCTGGAGGGCCGTGTCCCACAGCTGTTTGCAGTAGGGGCACTGAAAGTCGCTGAAGATACTCAGGGTGTTGGGCGCCGTGGCCGCGCCGCTGACATTCTTGGTGGCGGGGAAGGCGCTGGCCGGCCACACCTGCACCGCCTGGTAGGCGCGGTAGCGTGTCTGGGTGCCCTCGCCAGTGACCTTGATGACCAGGAAGTCGGTGGCGTTGTCGTCACTGAAATCCTGGTAACCCTCGCGCGCACTCTCCAGAAATTGCGGGGCTGCCAGATTGTTGGTCAGCCCCGCAAGGTCGGCCTCTTTCATGCCCCAGCCTGCGGCAATGCCGCGCGCCAGGTCAGGCACGTTGTCGGTTTCGGTCAGCACTCCCACCACGGCGCCGCCGGCCAGGTCCAGCGTCAGGGTGGTGGCGCCCCGGCGCAGGGTCGCAAGGCCGTCCGGCGTAAAGCCCCTAAGAATCGCCTGCCCAGTCGTCTGCTGCGGTGTAGAGAACAGTTGCGCCTGGGCGGCGCTGCCCAGGGTCAGGGCGGCAAGGGTCAGAAGCCGGGCAAGAGGAACATTCACCTGCACAGTGTAGAGGTCGGGCGGTCTGGCCGACGGCTGTTATGAACGCCGACGGCCCTGGGGGCAACCGTCATTCACTGCGACCAGTGGGGGATGCGGGGCCGCGCGAAGAAGCCTCCTGGCGGCCTCGCCTGGCCCAGTGTGGCTCAGACGGCAGACCCTCTTAGCGGGCCTCGGCCAGCACCTCTTTCAGCAGGTCAGGCCGGTCAGTGATGATGCCGTCCACGCCCAGCGCCACCAAGCGCCGCATCTCGGCCGGGTCGTTGATGGTCCAGACCTGCACGGCCACGCCACGCGCGTGCATGGCGCGCACAAAGGCCGGGGTCACCACCTCGATTCCCCCAGAGCGCACCGGCACCTGGGCCACGCGCCCGGCGGCCGGGGCCAGGCCCGCCAGCCCCACCTTGCTCAGCAGCACCAGGGGCCGCAGTTCGCGTTCGGTCATGCTCGTCATGACTTCGGGGCACGCGGCGCGAAACTCATTCAAGGCCGCGTCGCTGAAACTGGCCACGACCACCCGGCTGGCCGCGCCCGCTTCCCGCAGGGTCTTGCAGAAGGGAGCGGCCACGCTGGGCTGCGCCTGTTTGATCTCGATAATCAGTGGTGTGTTTGGAAAGGTGGCGAGCACCTCGGACAACTGCGCCACCTGCACGCCCTGCGCCCGGAAAGGATAGGTGGCGCCTCCGTCCAGCGACAGGGTGTAGCCGGCGTCGGCCGCCAGGACCTCGGCTAATGTCAGGTCGGCGATACGGCCCTGGGTGTTCGTCAGGCGGTCCAGTGTGCCGTCGTGCGACAGCACCAGCTCCCCGTCGCGCGTGGCGTGCATATCCATTTCCAGCATGTCCACACCCAGCGCCGCGGCGTTCCGGTAGGCCAGCATGGTGTTGCTGGGCCAGAGCCCTTCGCCCCCCTGATGGGCAATGTTCAGCGTCTGTCCCGTGATCAGTGCATTGGCCGGCGTTCCTTGCCCCTGACAGGCCACCAAACCCGCCGCCAGCCCCAGCCCCCATACCCAGCTCCAGCGTTGTCGCATAGGTGTCAGGGTACTGTGCCGGTGTCTGCGCCGCTTGATCTCTGTGCGGCCCGGTTTACAGCCTGCCGGGGCCGTGCTAACATTCCTTCCGCTGGAAGAGGAAAGACCTGCCAGCCGCCCGCAAGGGACAGCTGAAGCCCCAGTGGCGCTGTAGCCAAGTGGTAAGGCAGAGGTCTGCAAAACCTCCACCACCGGTTCGAGTCCGGTCAGCGCCTCCAAATACCCCCATCAGGACAGAACCGTAGCTCAGGGGTAGAGCACTACCTTGACACGGTAGGGGTCAGGGGTTCAAATCCCCTCGGTTCTACCAGCAGATGCCCTCTCAGAGGGCATTTTTCCTTTTCTGATTTAGCCACTTTTTCGCCGGGTGGCAACGCTGGCAGCAGCTCACTTTTTTAGAAGCCCGGCGGGCCACTGTTCCGGTTCGACTTTGAGGTTGGGGTGCTCAGGCTCAACGCAGTCCGCTGCTCTTCAAACACGTCGCCGTAACTGTCCAGGCTGATGCTGGTCCGGCAGCGTTCCATTCTGGCGGCCAAGACCTTAGGGCCCTGAGAGAGCGTCAGGGAAGCGCAGGTGTGGCGAATGTCGAGAAGGCGGTGCTACAGTGGCGCCCCTGTGCCGAGAAAGCGCCGCCGTAACCGTTCTTTTCCACATCCAAATCCCTGGGTGACGCGCCTAAGTACCCTGCTGCTGTGGGTGGACCTGGGCCTGCTGCTCATCTTTCTGAAGCAGGCAGGCTAAGCGCGTAAGCTGCGCGGATGCTGTATCTCAACGCTCTGCTGTCGGCGGCCTTCGTGGCCTTCTTTTCCTGGGAGGAAACACAGTGGCTGCCCGTCAATGAACCCTGGCACATTCTCGCGGCTGGCCTGGGTGGTCTTGGGGCGCTCCTGCTGCTCCTGAATACCCTACGCCCGCTCTTTATCAGATCAGGGCGATAAAGGCCTAGCTGAGAGTGGTGCTGTTGGGTTTGGGTGCAGCGCCTAAAGTGGCTACGCGGAGAGAGGAGAGGCCGCACTGCTAGCGATCTTACTGGGTTGGCGTTGGATTCCAGGTGCGTCCTACACAGGGAAATAGGCTCTACTGGGTTCCAGTTGGGTGAAGCTGGACAGATTCAACGAGGTTGACACTGAATGGGACAGCGGTTCAGATTTCCTCGGTTCGACCAGAAGACCCTTACGCAGGCGGGATTTTTCTCGCTCTCCTCTCGGTACTGAACCGCCAGTGACAGCAGCGCTTGTCTGTGGTGCATAAGATTGCTCGCCCAGAAATTTCTCTGCCCCTGTCTGCTATGCTCCTCTCTTGCGGGGGAATGCTTCGGCCGCGCCTGTGAACGCAGGTGAGGAAAGTCCGGGCACCGCAGGGCCAAAGATGCCAGCTAACGGCTGGTCGGCGAGTCAAGTGCCCAGTGCCTGCGTCCGGGGCCTGGGTGGCGGCGAAGCCGAAGGACAGTGCCACAGAAACGAGACCGCCACGCGCTAGCGTGCAGAACGTAAAGCCCCGGCGTGGGCGGGCGCGTGGTCAGGGTGAAACGGTGCGGTAAGAGCGCACCAGGCCCTCAGGAGACTGGGGGCGTCTGGTTAACCCCATCTGGTGCAAGACCCGACAGTGCGGTAGGGCTGGCCCGCCCGATGACCGCCAGGATGGTTGCTTGAGGCGCGCAGCGATGCGCGTCCCAGAGAGATGGCCGAACAGTCGCGTCAGCGACAGACAGAACCCGGCTTATAGTTCCCCCGTACAGGGCAGGCCGCCTCAGATTGAGGCGGCCTGCTTGTGAATAGGCAAAAGGACTGGACAGACTGACCCTTTACCCTCCCTTCCCGGCGTCTATCGCCGCCAACACAAACCCCGCGATCAGCAGCAGGCCGCCCACTGGCGCCACAGCCCCCAGCACGCTGATGCCGCTCAGCGCCAGGAGATACAGGCTCCCACTGAAAATGACGCTCCCGGCCAGCAGCACCGCAGGGGCGCGGCGTTGTCCTGACTGGGTGCCCAGGGCCAGAAGCGTCAGGGCGGCGTACATCTGGTAGCGGGCCGCCGTTTCAAAGGTGGCCAGATGTTCGGGGGTCAGGCGGCCCTCCAGGCCGTGCGCCGCAAAAGCCCCCAGGGCCACCGCCAGCGCCGCCAGCACAGCGCCCACCTGCAGAGTCTGAATAGAACGCATCCCCTGAGGCTAGACCAGTGCAGGGGTGCCGCGTGTCCCGCCAGAAGGCCCGTCGTGGGGAGAGGGGGGGTGCGGTGGGGGAAAAGTGGAGGCCAGGTGGGAATCGGTGGTAATTCGTGGAAACGGCTGTTACACTCCCCCCATCAACCAAAAGGCGTTGAGCGCGTGTTCATGGTTGAGGTGGGCTGCCCAGTGCCCCCACCGCCAGGTGGGACGGGGTGGGAAAGAGGAGACGTGTGTGCCGTTTGGCGAATACCCATACACCATTGATGACAAGGGCCGCGTGGTCATGCCCCCCGCGTTCCGTGAATTCGTGGAGGACGGGATGATTCTGACGCGCGGCATGGAAGGCTGCCTGTACGTGTTTCCCCTGGCCAGCTGGAAGCGCGTCGAAGAGCAGTTGGAGGGCCTGCCCCTCACCGACGCCGAGTCGCGCGCCTTTGTGCGCTTCTTCTATTCCGGGGCCAATAAGGCCCGGCTGGACAACCAGAGCCGCGTCTCGGTGCCGCAGACCCTCAGGGGCTTTGCCGCCCTGGAGAGCGAGGTCATCGTGGCGGGCGCGCCAGGCCGCCTGGAACTGTGGAGTCCGCCGCGCTGGGACGCGGCCATTGGCGCCGTCCAGAACAACCCACCCAAACCTGACCTTCTGGCAAATTTTGTGGCCTAACCATGACTGACAAGCTGTCTCCTGACCCTGATTCCACCCAGAGCCCGGCTCTGTCTGAACTCGCCTCCACGCCGCCTCTCTCGCACGTACCCGTGCTCGCTGCCGAGGTTCTGGAAGCGCTCCAACCAGCCCCAGGGAAGGTCTTTGTAGACGGCACACTGGGCGGCGCTGGTCATACGGGCCTGCTGCTGGCCGCAGGCGCCTCGGTATACGGCATCGACCAGGACCCCTACGCGCTGGAACGTGCCCGCGCTGCCCAGCCGGAGCGCCTGAGCGTCTTGCAGGGCAACTACCGCGACATGACGGCGCTGCTGGCCGCGCAGGGCGTGACCCAGGTGGACGGCATTTTGCTGGACATCGGCGTCAGCAGTTTTCAGCTGGACGACGCTGGGCGCGGCTTTTCCTATCATACCGAGGCGCCGCTGGACATGCGCATGAGCCAGGCCGGCGAGAGCGCCGCCGACGTGGTGAATACCTACGAGGAAGAAGACCTCGCCGCCATCATCTACGAGTACGGCGAAGACCGCCTCTCGCGCCGGATTGCGCGCGGCATCGTCTGGGCGCGCGAGCAGGCGCCTATTGAGACCACCGTGCAACTGGCCGACATCGTGAAGCGGGCCTATCCCGGCTTTTCCAAGGGCATCCACCCGGCGCGGCGCACCTTCCAGGCCCTGCGCATTCACGTCAACGACGAACTGGGCGCGCTGCGAGACGGTCTGGAAGCCGCCCAGACCCTGCTGGCCCCTGGTGGGCGGCTGGCCGTGATCAGTTTTCATTCGCTGGAAGACCGCATCGTCAAACGCTTCTTGCTGGGCAGCTCCAGCCTGCGCCCCCTCACCAAACGCCCAGTGGTGGCCGCCGAGAGCGAGCAGGCCACGAATCCCCGCGCCCGCAGCGCCAAACTGCGCGCCGCCGAGAAGGTGGAGGCCGCGTGACGCGCCTGAAGGGCAGCCGTTGGTCGCTGGCGTGGTATATCCCCCGCTGGTCGGCGCTGGACACCAGCTTGCCCACCTGGCGGGCGCGGGCCGTGCGCTACGTCCTGATTTATCTGGCGCTGGTCACCGCCCTGGTCAGCGTGCGCGCCCTGACGCGCGACGTGCGCCCAGCCCTGAAAGCGGCGCAGGCCAGAGAAGCGGCGCTGACGACCCAGAGTGCAGACCTGTCAGTGCAGCTTCAGACTCTCGAAAGTCGGCGGCGCCTGCTGGACTGGGCTGCCCAGAACGGCATGCGCCGCCTGACCGACGTGCCCAGAGAAACCGCGACCTTTCAGCCTGTTCCGGCGGCGCCCGTTGCCGCGCCCCCCGCTCGCACCGTGGAGGTGAAGACGCTTTGGAAGTAAAGATTCGCAACCGCTCCTATTTCATGCGCTTCATGGCGCTGCTGATGTTCCTGACCCTGGTGTGGGCGTATGCCCAGCTGGAGTGGGGCGTGCCGCAGGCCGCAAGGCAAACCGCCGTGCAGTCGCGCGGCCCGGTGCTGTCGGCCGACGGGCGGGTGCTGGCCACCAGTGTCAAAGGCAAGCGCGTCTACCCGCAGGGCAGCCTGGCCGGCCAGCTGATCGGCATGATGGGCGCCACCGAGGGCCTGGAGGGTCTGGAGCACGCTTACGACGGTCTGCTGACGGCGGGGCAGCCCCTGAAATTGACCATTGACACTGGGGTGCAGGCCTCGGCTGAGGCGGCGCTGGCCCGCGCCGTGCCCGAGCATCAGGGGGAATACGGCGCGGTGGTGGTCCTGGAAACGCGCACCGGGCGCGTGCTGGCCGCCGCCAGCTATCCGCCCTTTGACCCCAACACCTGGCGCAGCCACAGTGAGGGTGCGCGGCGCAACCGGGCCTTTCTGGACCGGTTCGAGCCAGGGTCCACGGTCAAGGCCCTGGTGGTCGCCGCCGCCATGAACGAGGGGCTGACCACGCCCAGCACGGTCTACGACACCCCCATGAGCCGCTTTGTGGGCGGGCGCTGGGGCAGCCGCATTGGCGACAGCGTGGCGCACCCCAAGAGCCTCTCGACCGTGGGTGTGCTGCAGTACAGCAGCAACGTGGGCATGACCCATATCGTTGAGCACTTTCCCAAAGAGCAGATGCGCGGTTACCTCCAACAGTACGGTTTTGGGCAGGAGGTCGCGCTGCCGACGGTGCCGGCGGCCAGTGGACAGCTGCAACCCCTGAGCCGCTGGAGCGACCTCGTGCGCGCCACCAACGCGTTCGGCCAGGGCATGAGCAGCACCACCCTGCAACTGGCCGCCGCCTTCAACGTGCTGGCCAATGACGGCCGCTACATCTCGCCGCGTCTGGTCGAGGGCGAGGCTGGCATGGAAAAGCGCGATGTCCTGCGCCCCGAGGTGGCCCGCGAGACCCGGCACATGCTCAAGAGCGTCATTGAGCGCATCGAGACCAACACGATTAAAGGCTACGACCTGGCCGGCAAGACCGGCACGGCGCAGGTGGTCATTGACGGCCGCTACTCCAGCACAGTGTATGACAGCGTGTTTGCGGGCTTCTTTCCCGTCGAGTCTCCGCGAATCACGATTGCCGTCATGGTTCGGGGCGCCAAACGTGAGTATCACGGCTCACAACTGGCCGCCCCACTGTTCCGCGCCATTTCGGCAGACACGCTGTCGCGTTGGGGCGCTGTACCGGTGCCCGATCAGAAAGATGATCAACCATAGGTAGTCCTGAATGAGTAAAAAATGAGACGGCCTGAGAAGATGGGTGCCCGGTCAGCAAGAGGTTGGGCACTCTCTCAGGCCATCTCACGTCTGAAGTGTCAGCCTGCACCCTATTGCCTCCTGTTGGTCGCCTGACTGGGCGTGAAATAAGCCACTTGGCCGACCCAGAACTCATTTTCCGATGAGAAACTAAATGAGACGATTAGAACATGTCTCATTTTTGATACTGTCTCTTGGTCGAGATTTTTCTGTCAATTTGAACTCATCTACCGAATATTTCAAAATTTAAATGAGAGTCGATCTATCTGGTTCTTAGAAAACTGCCATCTCGTCCCATTACGCTCATGCACGAAGAGACCTGAGCTTCATCTGCTCCCAACCCAACTTCTGACGACAACCGGGCGCGTGCCTTGACGCTGCGCTCGTTGGAGTGTGCATGTCTTACACCATTTTTCAATCCATCTGCGCCGCCGCCCTGTTGGCGGGCAGTGCCTGCGCTACCCCCGCGCTGCCCGATAGCAGCGTGGCGGCCGGCGCCGTCCGTGACGCCCTGACGGTTCGCCCAGCTGTGCCGGCCGCCCCCAGTGCCGCGCAGCAGGCGGCCCAGAACCGCGCCGCAGCTATTGCCAGCACCCAGGCGGTGCGCGAGCCCGTGGCCCTGACGCCTATCCGGGGTAAGACGGCCATTGCCCGCTCCACGGCCTACAACAGTGTGCCGGGACAGACCGACGCCACGCCCTTCATCACAGCCACCGGAACCCGCACCCGCCCCGGTGTGGTGGCCCTGTCCCGCGACCTGCTGCGCGTCTTTCCTTACGGCACCCGTGTCACAATTGAAGACCTGAGTGGGCGCTACAACTCCATGCTCAGGGGGCGCGTCTTTATGGTGGAAGACACGATGGCGGCCCGCAAAACCAACAGCGTGGACATCTGGATGCCCACCCGCACCGAGGCCCTGAACTGGGGCGCGCGCCAGATTCGTATTACGGCCGTTCGCTGACCCCCAGAGACCGCCCCCACCCGAGCCAGGCTGCCGGGTGGGGGCAGTCTGTTATCCTCGGCCCCGACATGCCTGCCCCCGACCGCGCCTTGCCCTGGCGACTGGCGCGCGCCCATCTGCGCCGCCGCCGCATGCAGAACACCCTGACGATCCTGGGCATTGCGGTCGGTGTCATGGCCCTGATTGCCGCCCTGAGCCTGACCAACGGCTTTACCCGCGCCCTGGTGGACGCCACGCTGCGCGCCAGCCCCCACCTGAGCGTGACCGCCTACACCCCGCAGGCCCGCGACCGCGACCTGGAACGCGCCATGCAGGCCGACCCCCGCGTGCAGGCATTCACCCCCTTCCTGGCGGATAAGGGGCTGCTCACCCGGCCAGCCTCGGCGGGGCGGGGGGCGGGGGTGGATTTCACCACGCTGTTTGGGGTCACCGGCGACGCCCGGCGCGTCTTGCAACTGCCCCCCGAGGAAGGCGCGGCCCTGGGCAGCCTGAAAGACGGCGAGGTGCTGCTGGGTGCCGCCCTGGCCCGCAGTGTGGGGGCCTTTACGGGCGACACCGTGCGCCTCCTCAACAGCACCCAGCGCCGCACCAGTTTGCGGGTGCGCGGCGTCTTTTCCACGGGCAACTACCTGATTGACTCGGCCTACGCCTTTACCAACCTGGGAACGCTTCAGGCCCTGCAGCAGACCAGCAGCGTCACGGGCTATCAGCTGCGGCTGCGTGACCCGGACCAGGCCCCGGCGGTGGGGAGTGACTTGACGCGCACGCGGGCCTATTCGCCGCTGCCGTGGCAAAGCCTCTACGGCACGCTGCTGGACCAGCTCGCGCTGCAAAAAAAGGTCATCGCTTTTGTGGTGCTGCTGATCGTGGTGGTGGCGGCCTTCGGCATTGCCAATGTGCTGACCCTGGCCGTCTTCGAGAAAACCCAGGAAATTGCCATTCTGCGCGCCATTGGGGCCACCCGTTCCCTGATTACCCGCGTCTTTCTGATTGAGGGGCTGGCGCTGGGGCTGGGCGGGCTCCTGCTGGGCAACCTGCTGGGCCTGGGCATCAGCGCGTATTTCACGGTGCGGCCGTTCTCGTTGCCCGGCGACCTGTATTTCATCACGACCCTGCCGGTCGAGGTGCGCTGGACGGACGTGCTGGGCGTCAACGCCATTGGGCTGGTCACGACCCTGCTGGCCGCCCTGATTCCGGCCCGCCGGGCGGCTGGAGTTGAGCCGGCGCGGGTGATTCGCTAGGGGACGCTGAGGCCTGCTCTGGGCCTGGTCAGCCTCATCCATGCTGGCGCCAGACCAGCGAGACAGGGACAGGCGGCCTCTTCCGGGTCGTCTTCTTTTGTGCGCCTAGATCGCCTGTTTTCGGCGTCCATCAGGCAGGCGTCACCTCTCTGACGGTGACCTGAAGCACCATTAACAAAGCGCCCTATCTGGCTCACAGTGCGTCATGTTGTCCCCCGTAGGCTGCTTCTCGGAGGTACGACATGAAGAAGTTCCTGTTTATTCCTGCGGCCCTGCTGCTGAGCACGGCCGCTGCGGCACCCAAGATTAGCGCCCAGAGCATCATCGTGAACCCCACCCAGCCGGACCTGCAGGTCAGCGTGCGCGTGGACAAGGACGCCAGCGGCGCCCAGAACCCTGCTTACCGCGTAGGCGACAAGATCTCTATCAGCGCCAGCGCCAACCGGGACTCTTACGTGTACCTGTTTAACGTGAACCCCGACGGCAGCGTAGACCAGATCCTGCCCAACCGTCTGTCCGAGAGTAACTTCGTGAAGGCCGGCACCACCAAGACCTTCCCCTCGGCGGACGACAACTTCAATTACACCGTGGCTGGCCCCATTGGCCAGAACAAGGTGCTGGCCCTGGCCAGCCTGACGGAACTGAATCTGGACCAGATCAGCTCCTTTAAGACCACGCAGGATCAGTTTGCCACCGTGAACGCCAAGAACCAGGCGGGGCTGGCGCAGGCCCTGAGCATCGTGGTGAACCCCCTGCCCCAGAACAGCTGGGTGAGCGACACCGCCTTCTACACCGTGGCGGCCCGTAACCCCGTGGCCACCGGCAGCCTGTTTGTGGGCACCAACGTGAACAACGCCACCGTGATCCTCAATGGACAGCGACTGGGCGGCGCCAACGTCACCTACAGCAACCTGCGCGCCGGCACCTACCCCGTGCGTGTCCAGGCCCCTGGTTACCGTGACTACACGACCACCCTGGCCATCCGCGCGGGCAGCACGACCAACCTGAACGTGGAGTTCGCCCAGGCCGTGACGCCTGCCCCGGCCCCCGCGCCCACCCAGTACACCATCACCATCCGCAGCAGCGTGGCGGGCCGCGTGTTCGTGGACGGCGACGAGGTCGGCACCATCCGCAACGGCGTCCTGAACGTGCGCGTGTCGCGTGGCAGCCACGAGATCATCATGGTGGCGCCGGGCTACCGCACCTTTAGCAGCACGTACAACGTGACGCAGAACGGCCAGATCACGATTACGCCCACCCGCTAACCCCAGCTTTCACCCGCACCCCTGCCAGTTGGTAGGGGTGTTTTTAGAGTTGTGGGCCGTGGGTCAGCAGGTCGTGCAGCACGCGCGCTGTCATGCCCCAGATGTCGTGCCCCTGCCAGGGATAGCGGTAGAGGGGGACCAGGGTGCCGTCTGGGAGGCGGCGACTTTCACGGAGAACAGGCAGCGCGCGCAGGTCGGCCAGAGAGGGCAGCAGGATCTGCGCCACCTCGCCCGAGAGGGTCAGCGTGGGCTCGGCCGGAAGACGCGCCAGCACCGGGGTGACGTGGAAGCCCACAGGCGTGAACACATCGTCCAGGGTGCCGAGCACCTGAATCTGCGCCGCGTCCAGGCCCACCTCTTCCTCGGCCTCTCGCTGGGCGCCCGCCACCACATCCTCGCCCGCTTCCAGGCTGCCTCCGGGAAAACTGATCTGCCCCTTGTGGGTGGGCAGCTCGGCCGAGCGTACCGTGAGCAGCACGCGCGGGCTGGGTTCTAGCGTCAGGCCTACCAGCACCGCCGCCCGGCGGTAATCCGGCAGATGCAGGGTGCGGCGCTCGCGGCCCCCCACCCAGGCGGCCCAGGGGTCGGCCAGGGCGGTGTCCAGAGGGTCGGGCGCAGGGAAGCCGGTCACGCGCCGTCCAGCGCACGCAGGGTGGCGGCGGTGTGGTCGCGCAGGGCCAGTTCGGGGTCCACGCCCGCCATACGGGCCCACGTGACCACGGCGGCCAGGGTAGCGGCTACGTCTTCGGGGGTGGCCGCCGCATGGGTCAGGTTGATGATGGCCGTCGCCTGCGCGTTAGCGGCAGTCGTGCCCGCCAACTGCTGCGCCTTCGCCTCACGGGCCAGGGCGCCCAGCCCGGCAGGCACCCGCTGCGAGGGCCGGCGGGGCTGCCCCTGTGCGGCTCCGCCCTCAGCCGCCTTGATGGCCTGCCAGTTGCGCATGACCTCGGCACTGTCGGTGACCGCTACGTCCCCAAAGACGTGGGGGTGACGCCGCACCAGCTTGTCCACGATGGCGCGCTCAACGGCAGGGTAGGCGAAGGTGCCTTCTTCCTCGGCAATCACGCTGTGAAAAGCTACCTGCAGGAGCACGTCACCCAGTTCGTCGGCCAGTTCGGCGCGGTCTGCGCTGGCCACAGCGTCGGCGGCCTCAGCCGCTTCTTCCAGCAGGTAGGGCCGCAGGGACTCGTGGGTCTGCTCCTGATCCCAGGGGCAGCCGCCAGGGCCACGCAGGCGCCGCATGACGCTCAGTAGGTCTTGCATGGCCCCACTGTAGTGGGCTTCTCTGCCTCTCTGCCAACGCAAAAAACACCTTTCGGGGGCAGACGGCCGCTCGGTGACCCTCACGGGGAGTTCACGCGGCGTCAGGTGGCGTGTGTTGCACTGGTCCCCATGAAGACGCTTCTGCCCCTCACCGCCGCTCTGGGTCTGACGGCCGCCTTTGCCCAGGGGGCGCCGACCAACTGGACAGGTGCCCGCCTAGCCGCCGCCACCTACGTGATTCTCGACCCGGTCATTGAAGGCAACCAGAACCTCGTGAGTGCCGAGCAGCGCGCCAGCATCCTGGCGGCCATGAAACGCGACAGCGGCGGGGCCATCAAGCGCCGCTATCCCAGGGCGACCATCACCGACAACGCGGCGGCGCCAGGAGCCATTCAGGTGCGCCCCGTGTTCGTGGCCCCACGCTCGCTGGTGCCCTGGAACAAGCTGGGCGCACGGCTGGAGTTCCGGGTGCCGGAAGGGCAGAACGTGGTCTTGAATGAGTCGTTTGGTATCTCGGTGCTGCTGCGTTACCGCGCGGAATTCGTGAACTACATGTATGACCAGCTGGCCCAGCGCCTGCCGTAAGGGGCGGGAGGTAGAGAGTCGGGAAGGCTGACGGTGTCTGGCTCCTGCCCAGTGTGAGACAGCTGGAAAAGGGCGTTTGGGTTGTTACCGTTCTTCCTGCCAAGGCTGAGGCTCTGTTTCTGGCCCTACTCCCCTGAAAAAATCCCTGCTTGGCCTTCAGACTGGCGGCGCCCCTACACTGCGGCGCCGCCGGGTCGTGTTAGCGTCCGCGCATGACCAACACGGCGAACACACAGAAAAGCGCCTTTATTACGGGGGCCAGCAAGGGCATTGGCGAAGCGGTGGCGCGCGCGCTGGTGGCCGAGGGGTACCGCGTGACACTGACCAGCCGTCACCAGGCCGAGATCGAAGCGGTGGCGGCCGCCTTAGGCGAAGGCGCACGGGGCGTGGCCTGTGATGTGAAAGACCCGCAGGCGGTACAGGCGGCGGTAGACGCCCACGTTCAGGCTTTTGGCGGCCTGGATGTCCTGTTCGTCAATGCAGGCGTGGGGCATTTTGCCAGCGTGGCCGACCTGACTATCGAGCAGTGGCAAGACGTGATCGACACCAACCTCAGCGGCGCCTTTTACACCGTCAAGGCCGCCATTCCGGCCCTCTCCGCACGCGGCGGGTACATCTTCACCCTCTCCAGCCTGGCAGGCAAGAACCCGTTTGCCGGCGGGGCCGCCTACA
Source organism: Deinococcus betulae (assembly GCF_020166395.1). Lineage (NCBI taxonomy): Bacteria > Thermotogati > Deinococcota > Deinococci > Deinococcales > Deinococcaceae > Deinococcus > Deinococcus betulae. The sequence continues at coordinate 116,509 of NZ_JAIQXU010000012.1, forward strand.
ACGCCAGCAAGTTTGGTCTGAATGGCCTCTCCGAAGTGCTGATGCTGGACCTGCGCGACCGGGGCATCAAGGTGACGCAGATCATGCCGGGCAGCGTGGCCACGCACTTTAATGGCCACACGCCCGACGACCAGAAAGACGCCTGGAAAATCCAGCCTGAAGACCTGGCCCAGCTGACGGTGGACCTGCTGAAGATGCCGGCCCGCACGCTGCCAAGCCGGGTGGAGGTGCGGCCCAGCCAGCCGAAGAAGGGGTAAGGGATGCGTGGAAGACGGCCGGCATGCGCGCCAAGCAGGCCGTTTTCTCCGCCGCTGGCCGTCTACTCACCACTCACCGCCCCTTGCTAGAATGCCTCCCGTGTACACGAACCGCCGCGCTCATTACGAGTACGAACTGCTGGAGCGCTTTGAAGCGGGGATCAGTCTGACCGGCAGTGAGGTCAAGAGCATCCGGGCGGGCGGCGTGGACTTCCGGGACGCCTTTGCGCGCCTGCATGGTGGGAATGTGGACCTGGAGGGGCTGTATATCCCGACCTATAAGGAAGCCACCTACAACAACCATGAACCCCGGCGCACCCGGCGCCTGCTGCTGCACCGTGAGGAAATTGGCAAGCTCAAGCGTGGCCTGGAGCAAAAAGGGCTGACGCTGGTGCCCACAAAGCTGTACCAGAAGGGCAAGTATTTCAAGGTCGAACTGGCGCTGGCGCGCGGGAAGAAGCTGCACGACAAGCGCCGCGCCGAGGCCGAAAAGACCGTGCGCCGGGAGCTGCGCGAGCTGTGAGGGCGCCTAGACCAGCGCCGCTGGGTCGGCGCGCCATGTGGAGTGCCCTGAGTGCGGGCCTGCTGCTGATTGGCCTGGCAGGCGCCCAGATTGCCTTTAGCCGCCTGAGCCTGGCCGGGCAGACGGTGGACAGTATTCAGCTGTACGGCGCCGAGTACGCCAGTCAGACGGCCTTGAGCGGCCTGCTGACCGTCACGCGCGAGAACCGCCTCGTGCGCGTGACTGGCCTGGGCCACACCCTGCTGCTGCCCATTGACGAGGACCAGCAGCGCGCCACCACCGACTTCAACACCGTGCAGCTGGACGCCCGCCGGGTGCAGGCCCGCGCGGCCACCCTGGTCAACGGTAACCTCTACCTGCCGGTAGAAACCCTGGCCGCTGGCCTGGGCGCACAGTACGAGCCCGGCAAATTCACGCTGGCGCCGCCCCAGTTGCTGGGCGTCAGCAGCCGCGCGGGCCGCGACACCGACCGCTTGGTGCTGGACCTCAGCCGTGACGTGACGGTGCAGGACGAGCAGCGCGGCGACCGCGTGGTGCTCACCCTACGCGGTCTGAGTGGCGAGGCAAGGCGCTACACCACGCGCGGCGCCTTTGTGAAGTCGGCCGAGGTGGCCAAGGCTGGGAGCGACCTGACCGTGACCCTGCCGCTGCCCGCCACCAGCGGCTACCGCGTGTATAAGGTGGTGCGCCCCGGCAACGTGCGCGTGGTTATAGACGCTGGCCCTGGGGTGGCGCGGAGCAGCCCTGAGGTCCTGACCCGCGTCACTGCGCCCCTGATTGTGCTGGACCCCGCGCGGGTCTCGGGCCTGGGCCGCGATGTGACCCTGGAGGTGTCTCGCCGCGCCGCCGAACTGCTGACCAAGGCTGGCTGGCAGGTGCGCGTGACCCGAGACGCCGCTAGCACCCTGCCGCGCGAGGACGCCCTACGCCTGGCCCGCCAGAGCGACGTGTACCTGGCCCTGGACCTGGGGCGCCTGCCCGGCGCCAAGCGAAGCGGGGTGACGGTGTACGAACAGACGGGCCGCGCCGGCTCGCAGCTCGTGAACACCCTGCGCGCAGGCACGGCGCCGCCCTACGCGCCGCTGGTGGTGGCCGGGGCCGGCAGCACCCGCCGCCTGAGCGAACTGCTGCGCGGCGAACTCCGGGGCGGCGGCGTAACGGCCCGCCAGGAAAGCACCACCCGCGTCCTGAGTCTGGGTGAGGCCCCGCAGGCGGCGCTGCTGCTGGAACTGGGCTGGTCGAACAACGCCGAGGACGTGGCCAAGCTGGGCGTGGACCAGCGCCTGCAGATCATGGCCGGGGCCGTGGCCCGCTCGGTGGCCACCTACCTGACGGCGCGGGCGAACAACAACGCGAATATCAGTGCTGAGGCGGGGGCGCAGCCATGATGGCCCTGCGCAAACTGTTCTCGCTGTTTAATGTGGTGGCTGCCGCGCTGCTGGTGGGCGCGGTTCTGGCATTGCAATCAGTGCAGCGCACCCCACCGACGCCTACGCCCCCCCGGCCCGAACTGACCGAGCGCCAGGCCCTGAAAGTCAAGGTGTACTTCACCGACACCCAGGTGCAGCGCCTGCGGCCCGAAACGCGCACCATTCAGGTGGCGCAGCAGGGACCGCGCGCCCTGGCGCAGGCGGCGGTGGACGTGTGGGCGCGTGGTCCCTACGACAAGTCGTTCCTGGGCGTGGTGCCGGCGGGTAGCGTGCCGCCCAAGATCTACCTGCGGGGTCAGCACTTCTATGTGGACCTGCCCGAATCCTACGGCGCCCTGCGCTACGGGACCAGCGGCGAGCGCATGCTGCTGTGCACCCTGACCCGGACACTGCTGGAAGACCGGGGCCAGGACGTGACCTTCCTCCTGAACGGGCAACGGGTCGAAACCCTGGGCCACCTGGACCTGCGCGAGCCGTTTACGCGCCAGGACTGCACCGACCTGTGAGGAGAAGCGGGGTTTAACGGGTTCAGGTGCTTGCAAAGTAGTCTGCAGGCGCCTAACCCCTCTCCCCCTAGTCCCTATGCTCCGCAGCATCACCCTGCACGGCTTCAAGAGCTTTGCCGACCGCACCCGCCTGGAGTTTGGGCCGGGGGTCAGCGCGGTGATTGGCCCCAACGGCAGCGGTAAGAGCAACGTCGTGGAGGCCATTCGCTGGGCCACCCACCAGGCGCGCGCCCGTGACTTGCGCGCCGGGCGGGCCTCGGAGCTGATTTTTCACGGCAGCGGGGGCAAAGCGCCGCTGGGTCTGGCCGAGGTGCAGTTGGAACTGCACACCCCGGAAGGCCGCGTCAATCTGGCCCGGCGCATCTACCGCGACGGCACCGCCGAGCAGGACCTGGGAGGCCGCGCCGCCCGCGTGCGCGACGTGCAGGGGGCGCTGCGCGGCACGGGGCTGGGGCCGGGGGGCCTGGCCGTGATTGGCCAGGGCGAGGTCAGCGGGGTGGTGCAGGCCGAGGGCAAGACGCTGCTGGGCTACGTGCAGGAGGCCGCTGGCTTGTCGCGCGCCGTGTCCGCCCGGCAGGAGACCGAAGCCCGGCTGCGCGAGGCCGACACCCATCTGGACAGTCTGCGGCTGGTCTTGCAGGAGCGTGAAGCGGGCCTGGCCCGGCTGGCCCGCGCGGCCCAGGAAGCCCGCGAGTGGCGCGCCCTAAGCCTGCGCGTCTTGACCCTGGACGACGCCGTTAAGCGTGAGCGCCAGGCGGCCCTGGCCCGCGAAATTGCCGGGGCGCGGGCCGAGGCTGAGGCCCTGGACGCCCGCAGCGCCGCCCTGGGCCGTGAGGTGCAGACGGCGGCGGCCGCTGTGGACACCGCCCGTGAGGCGGCCCAGGCGGCCCGCGCCCGCCGCGACGCCTACGCGGGCGCCCTGGACACCCTGCGCGCCGCCCGCGACGCCGCCGCCCAGGCCGCGCGCTACCGCGACCATCTGGTGGCAGAGCGCGCGGCGCTGGACGCTGAACGCGCCGCTCTGCCCACCCGCGCCCCCGACCAGCTGGCCTCTGACCTGGCCGCCCTGGACGCGGCACTGGTGGCTGCTCGCGCTGGCGCAGAGGCGGCTGAAACCCGCACCCGCCGCCTGGACGCCGAGCTGACCCGTGCCCGCACTCTGGTCGCCCGCGCGGCCGAGGCCCAGGCCCGCGCGGCTGGTGGCCAGGAGACCCTGCGCGCCGAACTGGACCGGGCGCAGGGCAATCTGGACACCACCACAGAGGCGCTGCACGCCGCCGGTGAGCGACTGGAAGCGGCCCGGCACGCCCGCGAACAGGCCGAGGGCGCTTACCGCACCCTATCTGCTGAGCGCGAGGCCGCCCTGGCACAGGAGCGCCACCTGCGCGCCGAACTGGCCCGCGTGAATGCCAGCGTGGCGCCTCTGCGCCGCGAACGCGAGCGGCTGGAGCAGACCCTTAATTCCTACGCCCGCTACGGCGAGGGCGCTAGAAACGCCCTGCGGCTCGACCACCCCGGCATCGTGGGGTCGGTCGCCGACCTGCTGACCGTCCCCGCTGAGTACGAGGTGGCGGTGGGGGCCGCGCTGGGCCGCCGCCTGGAACAGGTGGTCGTGGCCCGGGCCGAGGACGCCCGCGAGATCATTGACGAGCTGAAGCGCACGGGTGGGCGCGCGACCTTTCTGCCGCTGGACCTCATCCGCGCCCGGCCCCGGCGGGACGGCGGCCTGCTGCGGGAGGACGGCGTGGTGGGCAACCTGGCCGACCTGTGCCCCAGCGACCCGCCGCTGGTCGGTGAAGCGATTCTGGCCGACACGCTGGTCGTCCGGGACCTGCGGGCGGCCAACCGAATTGCGCGCAGTCACGCAAGCCGCCCGCGGTTGGTCACGTTGGACGGCGAATTGGTAGAGCCGGGCGGCGCGATTACGGGGGGCCGGGCGCGTGATACGGGGGGCGGCGTGCTGGCCGACCAGCGCCGGTTTCAGGAACTGGACGCGGAACTGGAGGAGGCCGACCGTCAGGGCACGCGCCTGGGAACCGACCTGGCTAAGGTGGAGGCGGCCCTGGGGGGCGGGGCGACGCAGCACGACACCCTGCTGGCAGCCCGCGAACGCGCGGCCCAGGAGGAAACGCAGGCCGAGCGCCGCGTGACCGAACTGGGCGCGCAGGCCCGCAGCCTGGAAACCCACCGCGACCGCCTGGCTGCCCGGCTGGGGCCGGAGGTGCCTGCGACTACTGACCCCGCCGCGCCGCTGCCGGACCTGGGCACCCTAGACCATGAGCTGAGCCAGGCCCGCGCCGCGGCCGAAACAGGCCGCGCCGCCGAACGCGCTGCCGCTGAGGCCCTGGCCCTGGGCCGCGAAGCCGACGCCGCGTGGCGCGCCTACCGCACCGGCCGCGCCCGTGCCGGTGAGCTGCGCGCCCGCCTGGAGGCAGGTGCGGGCGCGCTTGAGACCCAGGAAAGCCATGTGCAGGACGCCCAGGCCGAGGTCGCACGCCGTGAGGCCGCGCTGGGCACCCTGGACGAGAACGAATACGCCCGCGCCGAGTACGCCCGTGAACAGGCAGCGCAGACTTACGCGAATCTCATCGCCAGTCAGAACAAGGCGCGCGCGCGCCTGGAGGACTTGCGCCTGCTGGTGGCCCGGCGTGAAGGGCTGCAAGAGCCTCTCCCCGACGGCTGCCTGCCCCCCGGCACCCCGCGCGAGTGGACGGCTGAACTGGGCCGCGTGCGCGCCGCCCTGGAGGCCCTGGGGCCGGTCAACGCCCGCGCCGAGGCCGACCACGCCGCCGAAGCAGGTCTGCTGGACGCCCAGCGTGCCGAAGTGACCGACGCCGAAACGGCCGCTGCCGAGTTGCGCGCCCACCTGACCGACCTTGAGGGCGCCGAGGGCCAGGCCACCGCCGCCGCCCTGATGCGCGTGAACGCGGCCTTCTGCGACTACAGCGCCGAGCTGCTGGGTGGTCAGGGCGAACTGGAACACGAAACCGATGAGGCCGGCCGGATCCGGGGCGTGCGGCTGGCGGTGCAGCCCAAGGGGAAGCGCACGCGCTCGATGACTCTGCTCTCGGCTGGGGAGCGCACGATGGCGGGTCTGGGGTTCCTGTTCGCCCTCAACCATGCGGGTGGAGAGGGCGGCGCGGGCGGTCTCCCCCTGGCGGTACTGGACGAGGTGGACGCCCCACTGGACGAGGCCAACATTCGCCGCTTTACCGCCTTCCTCAAGTTGTTCAGTGAACGCGGCGCGCAGTTTCTGCTGGTCACGCACCAGAAGGCCACGATGGAAATTGCCCACGCGCTGTGGGGCGTGACCACCGATCAGACGGGCGCCAGCCGCGTCCTGAGCATCAAACAGCCTGAGGACGCGAAAGCGGGGTGAAGATGGGCACCGACGAACCTCTCAGACTGGCGCGAATTTCTGAAGACCTCGCCCTGTGGAACGACCCGGTGATGCAGGACTGGGGCACCGTGAATGCGGACAGCGCCCGGCTTCAGGCATTTGCCCAGTACGCTGCTCAGCACGCAGACACTCCAAAAACCTCGGCCGCCGAGTA